>PLNZ01000217.1 GCA_003142915.1 Ignavibacteriales bacterium
CGGCGCTATGATGGGTTCCGGAGGTTTTGTAGTTATGGATGAAGAAACCTGTATGGTTGATGTTGCCAAATACTTTTTAACTTTTATTCAAAATGAATCATGCGGTAAATGCGTTCCCTGCAGGGAAGGTACAAAAAGAATGCTGGAAATAATAGAAAGAATTCCAACCAGCTATAGAAATACAAAGAATAAACTTGATGAGCTTCAAAGATTTAAAGGCGTTATTCATCTACAGAGATTAGGTGATGTAATCAGGGATACTTCTCTGTGTGGTCTCGGGCAATCGGCATCAAATCCGGTTCTTTCAGGACTCAGGTATTTCAGAGATGAATATGAAACGCACTTATATGAAAGAAGATGTCCGTCCCATGTTTGCAAGGAATTGCTTACTTACTCAATAGACAATACCATCTGCACAGGGTGCGGTGTATGTACAAAGAAATGTTCTTCAGATGCAATAATAGGCGAGAAAGCACAGGCGCATTATATCATTGACGATAAATGTACAAGATGCGGAATATGTATTGAATCTTGTAGATTCGACGCTATTACTGCTATTTAACCAGTATGAATTACGGAGAAATAAATGGTTCAGCTAACAATAAATAATATAAAAGTTAATGCAGAAGATGGAATGACAATACTTGATGCTGCAAAGTCAGTTGGAATTCATATTCCCACTCTTTGCCATCTTAAAGATTTAGCTCCCACGGGCGCTTGCCGTATTTGCGTTGTTGAAGTACAGGGACAAAGGAACTTAACTCCGTCATGTGCATTTCCCGTTTATGACGGAATGGTTGTTGAAACAAATTCACCACGTGTTAGAAGAGCAAGAAAAACTATCGTCGAATTGCTTATAGAAAATCACCCGCAGGATTGTTTGATTTGTGTTAGAAATAAAAACTGCGAACTGCAGAATTTGTCTGAAAAATACAGCGTAAGAGAACACCGTTATGTCGGTGAAAGTAAAAATCATGCAATTGATATTTCAAGTGCATCTATGGAAAGAGATCCTGCCAAATGCATACTTTGCGGAAGATGTGTAAGAGTATGCCACGAAGTTCAAAAAGTAGGAGCCATTGACTTTACAAACAGAGGATTCTCAACTATTGTAACTACTCCTTATAACAAAGGGATTAATGTAAGTGACTGTATTTTATGCGGCCAATGTATTCTTGTCTGCCCAACAGCAGCATTAAGAGAGAAAGGGGCATTGAAAGAAGTCGTAAATGCGATTAATGACCGTACTAAATTTACTATAGTGCAGGTGGCGCCTGCCGTAAGAGCTACGCTGGGTGAGGAATACAATATGCCTCTTGGTACCGATGTAACAGGTCAAATGGTTACAGGGTTGAAACGTCTTGGCTTCAAGAAAGTATTCGATACAAATTTTGGAGCCGATCTTACTATAATGGAAGAAGCAACAGAACTTATACACAGAATTCAAAACGGTGGTTCATTGCCAATGTTTACAAGTTGCTGCCCTGGATGGATAAAATATGCGGAACAGAACAGGCCGGAAATATTAGAGCATCTTTCTTCATGCAAATCTCCACATGAAATGGAAGGCGCTATTCTTAAAACGTATTATGCCAAGAAAATGGGCATCAATCCTAAAGACATATTTGTTGTATCAATAATGCCGTGTACTGTTAAGAAATATGAATCAAACAGGAATGAATTAAGTGAAGACAACATGGCTGATGTTGATGCAGTTCTTACAACCAGGGAGCTTGTAAGATTCTTTAAACTTGCAGGCATTGAATTTGGAGATCTTCCTGAAGGATATTTCGATAATCCGCTTGGAGAATCTACCGGCGCTGCCGCTATCTTCGGAACATCCGGAGGTGTTATGGAAGCTGCTCTTAGGACTACGTACTTTAAAATTTCAGGTAAAGAATTAGAAAATCTTGATTTAGAAGCTGTCAGAGGAAAAGAAGGAGTTAAAGAAGCTACAGTTTCAATAGACGGTTTGGATATAAACGTTGCGGTAGTAAACGGTATAGGTAATGTAAAGAAAGTACTTGATGACGTTCAAAACGGTACATCTAAATATCATTTTGTTGAAGTAATGACGTGTCCCGGAGGTTGTATCAACGGAGGCGGCCAACCAATTCATCAAATGACCGAGAAAATTCAGAAGAGAATGAAAGCATTATACCAGATAGACAGCAGAATGAAATTACGCAGATCGCATGAAAATGAATCTGTCAAAATTCTTTATAAAGAATTTCTTGGCGAATCTAATTCTCACAAAGCGCATGAAATTCTGCATACAGAATATTTCGATAAAAAAAGTGTTGTAGATAAAAGTTAAATAATTAGGTTAGATTAAAAAAGTCCTTTTTGGTTTTAGAGCAGTTGCGGAACCGGAATATTAGGTTGCGAAATGAATGATGGAATAGTCAGCACCATACTTGCAAGATGTAAAAGATGCTATTCATGTATCAGGGAGTGTCCTGCTCAGGCAATAAAAGTAATTAATGGACAGGCGGCAGTCCTTCATGAAAGATGTATAGTATGCGGGCACTGCGTAAAAGTTTGTTCCCAAAATGCTAAACGTATTGCCAGCGACATCGAAAAAGTACGAAATGAAATCTTAACACAGCCGAAGACAATAGCTATTGTAGCCCCGTCTTTTGCAGCTTCGTTTCCTACTGATTATCTGAAACTGCCGGCTGCTTTAAGAAAACTTGGTTTCAGTAAGGTTATAGAAACTGCATTTGGCGCTGATTTAATAAGCAGTCATTACCTTAAAGTTTTTGAATCCGAGAACAAAAAGACGATAATTAGTTCTGCTTGCCCGGCTGTTATAAATTATATTGAGAAGTACCACACGGATTTGGTACCCAACCTTGCAAAAATAGTATCGCCTATGATTGCAATGGGAAGATACTTAAAGTCCAATTTGGGTAGCGATTATAAAGTTGTGTTTGTCGGTCCGTGTATTGCAAAGAAGCAGGAATATCTTGATGATGAAGTACGCGGCGCAATTGACGCCGTATTAACTTTTACGGATATCAAAAGGATGTTTATTCAACAGGAAATTGAACCGGGGAAAATGGAAGAAAGTAATTTTGATCCGCCGCATGCTTATATGGGTAAAGCTTTCCCACTTGCAGGCGGACTTTTGAAAACGGCGAAAATTCCCGGTGATATTCTAGAAAAGGAAATTATTGTAGTTGAAGGAAAAAGAAAAGTAACAGAGTTGATTGATGAAATATCAAATAACAATATTAAAGCAAAATTTGTTGATATATTGTTTTGCGAGGGTTGTATAAGCGGCCCGGCAATCGATTCTGAATTGAATTATTATTCAAGAAGAGAAAAAGTTATAAATTATATTGAAGATAAAATTAATTCTACCGATAAACAGATTTGGAAAAGTAATCTTTATAACAGCAGGAAAATAAATTTTCTGCGGAACTTTTCGGCTAAAAGCCAAACGCGACCGTATCCGTCGGAAGAAAGAATTAAAGAAATTTTAGCACAGACAAATAAGTTTGCACCGCAGGATGAGCTAAACTGCGGTGCATGCGGTTACAATACATGTCGTGAATATGCGGTAGCAATTGCGAAAGACCTTGCTGAAAACGAAATGTGTATGCCTTATCTGATAGATGAACTCGGCAAGGCGTACAACGATTTAAGCAATACACAGGAGCAATTAAGAACTGCGGAAAAGCTTGCATCTATTGGCCAGCTTGCTGCCGGTGTTGCTCATGAAATAAATAATCCGCTTGGCACCATAATCCTTTATTCTTCATTATTAAAGAAGCAGCTTTTGCATATGCAGGAAGGCGGCCAAAACGCAGAAGACCTGGATTTAATTATGAGTGAGGCAAACAGGTGCAAAAATATTGTAGCTAATCTTTTGAATTTCGCAAGGCAGGGGAAACTGAACATAACAAAAGTTGATTTATCTTTTCTTCTTGAGGAAATAGTAAAGACTATAAAAGTAAATCCGCTTTATGAGAATATTGAAATAAATATTGACGGGCTAATAGGCTCATCTGTAATTGACGGCGATGAAGACCAGCTTAAGCAGGTATTCCTGAATATTATTAACAATGCGTGTGAGGCGCTTGAAGAATTGGAAGAAGATTGCCGAAAATCTATTACAGTTAAGCTTAAATGGGAAAATGATTTCCTTGTAACGGAAATAAACGACAACGGACCGGGCATTTCAAAGGAAAACTTTATTAAAGTATTCACCCCTTTTTTTACTACTAAAAAAATAGGAAAAGGTACGGGACTTGGATTAGCTATTACATACGGTATTGTCAAAATGCATCAAGGATTTATTACATTTCAAAGCGGGCAAGGGAAAGGAACGACTTTTGTTGTTAAATTTCCGAAGGAAAATAAAACACAAACAATTAATTTGAATTAAGGAGTAAAATTCTAATGCAATCCGATGTGAAGAAAAAAATATTACTGGTTGACGATGATTTAGATCTTTTAGAACAGAATAAAATTCTACTCGAATCAAGAGGATACCAGGTAATCACGGCAGATAATAGTAAACAAGGCTGGGAACTATTTATATCTGAAAAACCTGATGCAGCTATATTAGATTTAATTATGGAAGAACATGATTCAGGCTTTGTTTTAAGTTATAGAATAAAGAAGGACAATTATGGGAAAAATATCCCGGTTATTGTTCTAACATCTGCTGCTTATTTTACCGGTTTTAAATTCAGTGCTTCTACGGGTGAAGAAAAAGAATGGATAAGATGCGATGAGGTAATTAATAAACCTGTTGTAGCGGACGAATTGGTTAAAAAGCTTGAATCTTATTTCTCTTTGAAAGATAGTTAATCTCTTCTTTGGAATTCCGGGTAATATATAGATATGTCTCGGAGTAGTTGAACGTAACTAAAGTAATTTGTTTATATGGAAAACGGTCATTGCCCGAAAATATTAATAGTCGATGATGAGAAAGGTCTTCGCATCGGAACAAAACGCCTTTTGGAAGGTGAGGGGTATTCTGTAGAGACTGCGGAAAATGGCTACGATGGTATAAAGCTCGGCACGACAACCGAATTTGATCTTGCCATCATCGATTTGAAAATGCCCGATATTGATGGCATCCAGGTAATGAAAGAAATTCTCAAAGTTTACCCGGATTCCGTCTGTCTTATTGCTACCGGTTATGCAAGTTACGAAACTGCAATTGAAGCAATAAAATTCGGTGCGTTCAGCTATATCCCCAAACCTTTTACCCCCGAAGAGTTGTTCCAGAAATTATCTCAGGGCTATAGCCGCAGGGAATTAATTTTAGAAAAAAAGAAATGGAAGCAGGAAAGGGAAGAGCGGCTTCTTGAGGTTGCTTTTGAAAAGTCCAGATTAAACACAATTATCAATTCAATTACAGATGGGCTTCTTGTCGTTAATAAAAACGGCGAAGCAGTTTTGTACAACCCTAGTGCATTAAAGTATCTCAGCTTCGATCAAATAAAGATTGAAGAATATATAATTGATAAACTGCATCCCCAAATTGCAGAGCTTATAAATAAATTTTTATCTTCCCAAAAATGCGAACAAAAATCTTTTTCGTCCGAGGTTGAACTAAAACCAAATCGTGAATTTTATGTTGAAGCCACTTCTTCTCCTGTCGCAAATCCGGATGGAACGCTTGCCGGTGTTGTGGTTGTTATGAAAGATATAACCGAGTTGAAGAAAATAGAATTTCTGAAATCACAATTCGTATCGATGGTATCGCATGAGTTAAAAGCCCCGATTGCGGCTGTTTACGGCTATTTAAAACTTTTCTCAGACACTTCTATTCATTTAAGCGAAGAACAAAAACTGAATTATCTTAACAGATCGCAGATTCGCCTTGACGGTCTCCTGAAAATGGTTAATGATCTTCTCGATATTTCGAGGATGGAATTAAAAACCGTAAATAAAGAGATTAAGGAAATTGATCTTCATGTTATTATAAAGGCTATAATTGAATTATTCCAGATTGAAATTAAAAAGAAAAATATCTCGGTTAATGTTAAATCCTCTGAAATGCTCCCATGCCTGCATGCTGATCAGGATGAAATAAGCAGGCTTTTTACGAACCTGATAAGCAACGCAATTAAATATAATAAAACGAATGGTTCTATAGATATAATTATAAGTTCATCAGGTAATTACATAATTTTGGAAATTAAAGATACCGGTATCGGCTTAAAGCCTGCTGAAAAAACAAAATTGTTTCAGGAGTTTTTCAGAGCTAAAAATGAAAAAACAAAGGATATAAGCGGAACCGGGCTGGGTTTGTCTATAGTAAAAAGAATTGTCGATTCATATTCCGGTAAGTTGGAGGTTGAAAGCGAGTTTAATATAGGAACATCTTTTAAAATATTCCTTCCGTTAAGAAACAGAATCAACAATAAAGAACAAAAGGCGGGTAATTGATATAAAATAATTATAGTTACCAACTAATACAAAATAACAAATACGAGGCACTTTATGGCTAAAATAGCTATCATAGACGATGACCCTGATATCCTTGATGCCAGTAGTCTTGTCTTAACCTCTAAAGGATATGAGGTTGTAACCGCAACCAATCCCGATGATGGTTACAAAATCGTCAAAGAAAATTCTCCGGATTTAATCATCTTGGATGTTATGATGAATGAACCGGATGACGGATTCTTCCTCGCGCAAAAGTTCAGAAAAGAAAAGATCTCATCTCCCATAATAATGTATACCTCAGTTTCTAAATCTCTGGGAATGGATTTCGGGGTTAACGAACTTGTGCCGGTTGATGAGTTTGTTGAAAAACCAATCTCCCCCGAACAATTGATTGAAAAGGTCGAAAAACTTTTACATGCAAAAGGAGGGGTTTAAATATGCTTGTACTGGAAAAGAATGCATTATCTGAAGAAATAGAAAGCTTAGTAAATCAATACGGAACCGACCGCCCTGCGCTGCTTCAAATTCTGCAGGCAATAAATAGAAAACATAAACATATTTCCGATTTTGCACAACAGGAAGTTGCCAGGTTTTTAAATATTCATCCTGTGGAAGTATTTAGTGTAATTACATTTTATTCCTTTCTTTGCTCGGAACCAAAAGGAAGAAATATTGTCCGCTTGTGCAGAACAATTTCCTGCGATATGGCAGGTAAAGATGTTGTTGAAGTTGCTGTTACAAGAGAACTTGGAATTTCTTTCGGTGAGACGACTAAGGATAAACGGATTACTCTTGAATATACTAATTGTCTCGGGATGTGCGACCAAGGACCTGCAATGCTTGTAAATGAGAAAGTTTACACGCACTTAGATCCCGAAACCGCAGTTAATATCTTGAATGAAATTAAATAGAGGAAAATATGGAATTTACAAAAACGAATAACAAAAAAAGGACAGGTCCGGTTTTGTTTTCCGAATACTGCGCCGGCGATGCAGTAAAGAAGGCAATTAATCTCAGCAGGGAAGATATTCTCTTTGAAATTAAGAACTCCGGTTTAAAGGGCAGAGGCGGCGCCGGTTTTCCTACCGCAACAAAATGGATGTTAACGGCAGCGGCTAATGCCGATGAAAAATTTATTGTATGCAATGCTGATGAAGGCGAGCCCGGCACGTTTAAAGATAGGGTATTGCTGTTGGAATACCCTGAACTTGTTTTTGACGGAATGGTTGTTGCGGGCTATACAATCGGTGCAAAAACTGGCATTGTTTATCTGCGTGGCGAATATGAATATATGCTTGAATCGCTTGAAAATCATTTAACCGTGATGAGAAACGATCATCTTTTGGGAAAAAATATTTTAGGCCGGGAAGGAATTGATTTTGAAATTAGAATCAGACTTGGATCAGGCGCTTATGTTTGCGGTGAAGAAACTGCTCTTATAGAATCTCTTGAAGGATGCAGGGGTGAACCGAGAAACCGTCCGCCATACCCGGTTAATACCGGTTATTTAGATTATCCTACTGTTGTTAACAATGTTGAAACATTATCTTCAGTATCTCATATAATAGTTAAAAACGGTGAGTGGTTCAAGAAAAACGGCACTAATAAATCTACCGGCTCAAAGCTTTTTTCCGTATCAGGGGACTGCGGCAAACCAGGTGTTTATGAATTGCCTTGGGGTACAAAGATTGATGTACTCCTTGAAATTGTTGAAGCAAAAAACACTAAAGCAGTTCAGGTTGGGGGTGCTTCGGGTGTTTGCATCCCCAAATCTCAATTTGATCGCACACTTGCATACGAAGATGCTGCAACCGGCGGATCAATAATCATATTTAATGAAAGCAGGGACATGCTTAAAATTCTTAAAAACTTCATGGAGTTTTTTGTAGAAGAATCTTGTGGGCAGTGTACTCCTTGCAGGGTAGGCAATATTAAATTGATGGAAGGTATAACAAAAATAGAAAACGGTAATTATACTTTTGCATATATAAACACTTTAAAAGAATTGGGTAAAACAATGCAGGTAGCATCCAAATGCGGCCTCGGACAGTCAAGCCCCAATGCTTTTATTTCTATATTGGAAAATTTCAAAGAAGAAATTTTCAATACAAATGGGAAAGGAATAAGCTATGGTAAAGCGTGATAATAAAAGAGTACCTGTAAGTCAACAGCCATTTGTGGTTAGTACACCTGAAGATACATCCACCATTGGCGGAACCATAACTGTCGAAATAGATGAGAAGAAAGTATCGGTTCCTCTTGGAACAACTATACTTGAGGCATGCCGCCGGAACCAGATACATATACCTACACTTTGCCATCATCCTGATTTATGTATTGCAGGCGTATGCCGTATATGTGTTGTTGATGTTGAAGGAATGAGAACGCTTCAAACAGCATGTTCTTTCCCGATTACATCTCCGTTAAAAATAAGGACTACAACTCCTATGGTTAGGAAAGCAAGACGGCATATAATTGATTTACTTTTAAGCGAACATTATGGTGAATGTTACTCATGTTTTAGAAACGGCAATTGCGAACTTCAATCATTGGCAAAAGAATACGGAGTTGACGGTTATACTTTCGGGCATATTGATAAGCCAAGATATGAGACTGACCGCTCTTCCGCCGCTGTTATAAGAGATATGAGCAAGTGCGTTTTATGTAAGAGATGTGTAAGAACCTGTATTGATTTACAGGAAGTTGGTGTACTTGAAGCAATAAACAGGGGACATGAAACGCACATAGGTACCTTTCTTGATAAACCCTTAGCCGACGTTATCTGTATAAACTGCGGTCAGTGTATAAACCGCTGCCCTACAGCAGCGCTTCGTGCAAATGATCCTTCGGATGAAATATGGGAGGCTATTGATGATCCTAATAAACATGTAATAATTCAAACAGCGCCTTCTCCGCGTGCAGCAATAGGCGAGGAGTTTGGGATTGAACCGGGACATTCTTTCACCAATGAACTAAACACCGCATTGCGCAGAATCGGATTTGATAAAGTATTTGATACTGATTTTACTGCCGATTTAACCATACTTGAAGAAGGTAGCGAACTTCTTAACAGGCTGAAAAAGGTAATTGTTGATAAAGATAAATCTATTATGCTGCCCCAATTTACTTCATGTTCACCAGGATGGGTAAAATTTATTGAGCATTTTTATCCCGAATATTTAGATTATTTATCAACAGCAAAATCACCACAGCAGATGTTCGGCGCAATTATGAAAACTTTCTATGCAGAGCAGGCAGGAATAGATCCGGCAAATATTATTACGGTTGCCCTTATGCCCTGCGCTGCAAAAAAGTTTGAATGCAACAGACCTGAAATGGATTCTTCTGGTTATAAAGATGTTGATTACGGTTTAACTACGCGTGAAATGGCTAAGATGATCCGCGAAGCAGGTATTTATCTGCCGGAGATGCCTAAGTCCGGTTTTGATGAACCGTTTGGCGATGCATCCGGCGCAGGATTAATATTCGGCGCTACGGGCGGAGTTATGGAAGCCGCTTTAAGAACCGTATATGAGATTGTTACCGGTAGAGAAGTGCCGTTCAAGAATCTGGTAATAGAACCTTGCAGAGGCTTCGAAGGCGTAAAACAGGCTTCCGTAAAACTTGAGAACTGCGTTGATGAATATAAGTTCCTCGAAGGCGTTAATCTGAAATTTATAGTTGCGCATGGAACAGCTAATGCAAAAAAAGTAATGGAAATGCTTAGAAAAGGTGAGCTAAGCGATGTTCACTTTGTTGAAATAATGGCTTGTCCCGGCGGCTGTCTTGGCGGCGGCGGTCAGCCAATACCAACTAACAAAGACATCCGTACTCTCCGTGCAAAGGCAATTTATGAGGAAGAAGAATCTTTGCCGATAAGGAAGTCCCATGAAAATCCGCATATAAAATATATATATGAAAACTTCCTGAAAGATGGTCCGTGCGGAAAGCTTTCGCATAAACTCCTTCATACGCATTATGTGAAAAGAGGAAAATTTATTTCTTAAAGTTATTGTAGCTCGTTCCCGAAAGCTTTCTGGATTTTCCTAAATGTTGCAGTGTAATTGAGTTGTTTAAACTCCCTCCCGGCTAAAGCCGTATCTCCCCTATAAAGGGGGAGATTAAGAGGGGTTAATGAATAACCAAAGTCAGAGGGAAATAGATGATACCACTAATTCCGTTCTGGGTAAATCGTTATGTTGAATATTGGGATACAATCCACAAGCGTAATCTTTGGCTTATAATGCTCCGTTACGGAGCTGTTATTATGCTTGCCGGATTTTTAATATCTTCAAGATTTATCCTCGGATTTACATTCAGTAATAAACAGGATTATGCATTAATAACTCTCACCGTATCAATCCTTATTTACAATTTATTTCTTCATTGGATGCATAAGTTTGTAAGGAAAGAACAGGGGAAATTTAACCCCTTACACTTTTCGCTTCTGCAGATGATATTGGACTTAACCGCCCTCAGTCTGATAGTATATTATACGGGAAGTATAGAAACGCCTTTGTTTATGCTTTTTGTATTCCACATGATAATAGGAAGCTTAATACTGCCGGGGCTGATAATCTATACTATTGCAACGATTGTTATTGTCCTTTTCAACATATTAATATTTTCCGAGTATCTTAAAATAATTCCGCATCAGCCGGTGCATGGACTGCTTGCTGTTCCATTATATAATAATATTAACTTTATTATTGCCTATGATGTAATATTTTCGTTTGTAATAATTATAAGCGTATTCCTTGCGAACAAAATTGCGAGTCAGCTTTACCTTATTGAGCAGGAACTTGTAGAACTGCTTGATAAATTAAAGGCAGCAGAAGAAGAAAAACAAAAATACATAATCGGGATAGTGCATGAAATAAAAACTCCCCTTGCTGCAGTGCATTCTTATCTTGATATAGTAATAAATAAAATACTTGGCCCGGTAGACAGCCAAATAGAAGAGCGGTTGATACGTGCAAGGTTCCGTTCAAGTGAGGCAATACAAATGATAAATGACGTTCTTAAAATATCAAAGCTTCGCCTGCTTGATGAAATAACAAAAGAAGAAATAGAATTGAGTGATATAATTGTTCCAATAATAAAAAAACAGTCCGTAAACCTTAGGGCGAAACACATAATGCTGAATTTCTTTGACGGTAGAACAATAAAGAAAATGATAAAAGGAGATAAGTTCCTGCTTGAAATAGCATTTTCAAATTTAATAAGTAATGCAGTTAAATACGTAGGTAACAACGGACTAATAGAGCTTGATATGATTGATACCGGTACTTATGTTGAGATTGAAGTAAGCGATAACGGGATTGGTATACCTAAAAATGACCTTGATAAAATCTTCAATGATTTTTTCAGGGCTTCAAATATAAAAGATAAAAGCTATGAAGGAACGGGGCTTGGTCTGTCTGTAGTTAAACAAATTATAGAAAGGCATAAAGGCAGCATATCCGTAGAGAGCCCGTCAAGATTATGCATGGAGAATAAACCGGGAGCCTCATTTAAAATAAAATTGTATTATGCTGATTAATAAATATGTTGCTTCCTTTTAACCTTGACGATTAAGCAAATTAGTATTACAACCCGGATAGACCTTTTCTAAGCGATTTCTCAACGGCATTTTTAAAGCTGGTTAGATCAACGGGTTTGTGGAAGACGTATTCTATTCCAAGTTCCCTGTATTCATCAATTGAGTTTCTATCTATATCCCCGCTTAGAATAATTACTGGGGGCTTTACTTTTAGATCTGCTTTTTTTAATTCCGTAACAAGCTGATATCCATTCATTTGTGGCATCAGGTGGTCCGTAATAACAAGAGCGGGAGGTGAAGCAAGAATTTTTTCAAGCGCTTCTTTCCCGTCCGATGCAATTTCTATTTCGTAATCAGACGTGATATTTTTTAGTATCTTGGAATAAAGCAGCCTGTCTGTTTTACTGTCGTCTACAAGGAGTATATTTGCGGAGGCAACAGGTAATGTGAATTTAAAAGTTGAACCTTTACCGAACTCACTTTCCACGTAGATATTACCGCCGTGTTTTTCAATTATTTCACTAACGAGTGAAAGACCAAGTCCAGTACCTTTTTCTCCCTCGGTTCCTTCAGAAGAAAATTTTGTATCGATTCTGAAAAGCTTCTGTAAGTTTTCCGGTTTAATACCCATACCCGTATCTTTCATTGAAAATTCCAGGAACCTCATCCGTGGTGATTGAGCAACCGATATTATTATTGAGCCGTATTTAGGCGTAAACTTAATTGCATTGGAAAGGAGATTATTAAATACCTGTAGTAGCAAATCTTTATCAACATAAACAAAAACATCGTCTTTAACTTTAGAAACTATTTCAATGCTTTTTTGAAATGCTACGCCGGATAAAGCATTCAAAGAGTTTTCAATAATCGTATGTATTTCAATCCTTTCAGGTTCAAAACGAATCCTGCCGGTTTGCAGTCTTGTCCAATCAAGAAGGGAATTGACCAGGGACAGCATTGATTTGGAAGACTCTCTTATAAATTCCACGTATTGCATTCGTTCCTGCTCGTTCAAATCGGAATCGCTTAGGAGCAAGTCGGTAAATCCGAGAATAGAAGTAAAAGGAGTTCTCAGATCATGAGAAATTATGGAGATGAATCTGTCCTTAGTATCATTAAGCTTGATAAGATTATTCGTTGACTTTGTTAATTCTTCTTCTGCTTTTTTGCGCAAGGAAATATCACTTACAAGTCCGTATATCTTTTGTATTTTCCCTTCGCGGTCGCGGATAAGATTTAACTTATTTCTTACCCAAACGATATTACCATGTTTGTTTATAATTCTGAATTCAAATTCACCGGAAAGCTGAATTTTACTTTTTAGTAACGTATTTAATCTTTTCTTAATAGCCGGGAAATCATCCGGATGAATAATCTTTAGTATAAGTTTTGAATCGCTAAGCAAATCCGTTTGAGTAAATCCTGTAATTTTTTCAACCGAAGCCGTATAAAAAATGGGGCGGAGTGTAGAGCCGATTTTTTCGAATGTATATAAGAAATCATCTATGTTTTCGGTAAGGTTTCGGTACCTCTCTTCGGAATCTTTAATAGCCTGCTGTGCGCGTTTCTTTTCGGTAATGTCACGGGTAATCATTACCACAAATTTTTTGTTTTCATTTATGAAAGTTGATAATGATGCTTCCGCGAAAAAGTTAAAATTGTCTTTACGCCTTCCCATGAATTCAAACCGGTTCGGTATTTCGCGATTATCATTCAACATTTGAAAATAACCGGTAACCTTAGGCACGTCATTCCCGGCAACAAGGATGAGTAAATCTTTATCGATTAATTCCCTGTCGGTGTTATAGCCGAAGACTTTTACGAAGGCATCGTTCATCATAATTATCCTGCCGTCGCACTCAACAACGACACCGTCCAGAAAAGCACTGAACATCGATTTAAAGACAGCGAGGTCTTTCTGAAAGCTTTTCTTTATTGTAATATCGGTAAGCACTGCATTAAAGTAGCTCAACCTGTTATTGATAATAACGGGAGATATGGTTGTCTTCAGATATATTTTATTGCCGGAACTTTTTACCGCAACAAGCTCCAGCCCTTCAATACCGAACTTTTCAAATGATTTTAAATTGAAGCCGCTGGATAAAACAAAATCAGGCGCAAGAAGATCTTGTATGGTTTTATCGGATAATTCTATCTCCGAATAATTAAACGATTTGTAAAAAGCCGTATTTGCATAAATAATTTTTCCGTTTAAATCTAAGGTGCAAATCAGCTCGGGGGAATTTGTAACAATATTTCTGAATTTTTCTTCGGATGATTTAAGCCGTTGTTCAACCGATGCTCTTTCTGTAATGTTTGTGCACAGTATGACTATTATGTCCGATACTTTACCGGACATGGAAAATTTCGCATCAATGATTTCTTTTTGCCCGTTCTTTTTATAAACTGTAAGTGTTATTTTCCAAATTTTAGAAACTTTTAATTCTTCTTTGATGCCGGCAAAATATTCTGTATCAAATACATCCAGAGCCTTGCCGAAAAACTTACCGAATACTTCGCTGCGTGCATAACCAAATAGTAGCTCCGAAGCTTTATTCCAGAAGATAATCTCTCCCTTTGAATCAACGGCAAATACGGCGTCGGTAACTGCTTCAGTAATAGTTTGGTATTGTTTTAATTCTTCAATCTCTCCCAAGAGTATTTTTTTTTCTTTTATATGGTATGTTATGTCGTAGAAAAAAAAGAAGATAAATTGGATTTGTCCGCGCCAGTTAAGTAAAGGTTCCATACGACATTCAAATGCAACTATGTCATTGCCTAATATAAGCTCCGTATTTAATTTCTCGGAACTTTTACTTTCCAGAACATGAATTAACTTCTTCTGAAAGTCCTCTTTCAAGCTGCCGGTAAAAAGCCGTGTAATTAAAGAATCCGTCAACTCATACGAAGTATTGATCTTCTCAATATTTTTTCCATATGAGTATTTAATTTTTCCTTCGGTATCCGTAATAAATAAAAGATCATCAATTTTGGAGATGATGCTTTCTATCTGGTCGGTTCTTAAATCCTTTGATTGAAGTGCAATGGGTGGAATTTTAAAATCTTCTACAACTAAAATTCCGCCGGCAAATTGATCGTTGTAAAAAACGGGAGAACCTTTAACAATAACCTTTATCATTCCGCCGTCAGCGGTTTTTATATTTCTTATTTCTTTTTCAAAACTATTGCCGTTCTGTAACTCATTTAAATCTTCCGTTAGGTCGTTACCCGGTAAAACATTTGAATCCAATATGCTTATTCCTTCAAGCTCTGAATGCTTGAATTGATACAGCGAGGCGTATTTAATAAAGACTTCGTTGACAAAGTTAATTTTCCAGTCGGTTGAAAATGTTATAATACCAACGGGAGCCTGAATTATTAAATTCGGAACAAACTTGTCCTCTTTTTTTAGGATATTTTCTATAATTTTTCCCATTTTTATTTCAACTTACTAATTTGTCTGCATATATTAAAGCAATTATAATGCTAAAATTTTTTGCCGTTCCCAAAATGTCGTCAATAAATGATTTTATTTTAAAAAAGCTACACGATTTTCGCTGTAACATATTATATAGAAAGAGGTTAGAAACATTTAAACCGACAAACGATACTTCGCATTGTGAAGTAAATGATATATATACGGCAGAATAAATCTTTCTAAAAAAATTAGAAAAGTGTATCATTTTGAGTTGGCTGAATAATATTGTGCAAAAAAAACAATTATTTTGTTAATTGTAAATTCAAAAAGGATTCATATCATCTCGCCTTAATAAAAACTATTGATTAACAATCTCTATAATCCTTTTTAAATAAGGAAACGTCATGGTTCAGCTTATTATGGACTATATGGCGGTGTTCACTTGAGTTCTGAAGCAAGCCCCGTCTCTTTGCTTACGGCTAATCATTTTTCACATAGGAAATCATTTCTTCAGCAGCTTATTTTATTCCGGATAATATTAAGGTAACAATTGCGTTTTATTTTTTATTAAATTAGAATGTTAAGTTCAGGAATTATTAATTGCTAAGCAATCTTTTACAGAAATTAGGAAAAGAAACATTAAAATTTGCCCGGGAGATCGGCCAGGTTTCAGTGCTGTTTTGGGAAATAATTAAAAGCTTTAAGACAATTCCCCGAAGCAGAAATATTATCCTTTACCAGATGGAACATATAGGGGTAAATTCGCTTCCACTGGTAACGATTATTGCAGTATTTACAGGTGCTGTATCGGCATGGCAGGCTGCATATCAATTAAAAGGTATCGCACCAATGTCATTTCTTGGCGGCTCTACAAGCAGGGCAATAATAACAGAATTGGGTCCTGTTCTTACGGGTATTGTAATTGCCGGCCGTGTTGGCGCATCAATTGCGGCAGAGATTGGAACTATGAAAGTAACAGAACAGATAGATGCGCTTGAAACAATGGCTATTAATCCTGTCAGATATTTAGCAATGCCGCGTTTTCTTGCTGCCGTGATAATGCTTCCTTTACTTGTGGTATATGCGGATACTATTGCAGTTTTCGGCGCATATATAGTTTCAAATTATTTTCTTGGTGTATCATTCGCAGTGTTTTTCCTTTCGGTAAAAAGATTTTTTATCTTTTCCGATCTAATTGCCGGACTGGTAAAAACAGTATTCTTTGGAGGAGTAACCGCCTTACTTGGTTGCCATATCGGTTTCAGAACTGAAGGCGGCGCTGAAGGTGTCGGGATGTCTACGATAAAATCCTTCGTCCTTTCTTCGGCATCAATACTGATACTGGATTATTTCCTGTGGATGCTGATATTTTAATCTCTTTTTGGGTTTAATTCCCCGCTACTTGTGGCGTATCTTGTTTGTGGGTTTGGCTTTTGATACTCCGTCCGCTTACCTCGGAGTGTATCCTATATTTTAAACTTTCGTTAATTTTTTGTAAAATGTAATAGAAATTTTCATTTTTAATTGGACTGGTTACGGTTATGGAAAAAATTCAATATAATTTACTTAAAAGAGAAAAACCGGTGAAGCTCCCCGCTGATCTTGGTTTTGGAAAAATCTTCACTGATCATGTTTTCGAAATGGATTATTCATCCGAAAAGGGCTGGCATAATCCTATTATTAAAAAATTAGAAAATATACCGATGCACCCGGCATCTATGTACCTGCATTATGGGCAGGGAGTATTTGACGGATTGAAAGCTTTTAAAACAGAGTCCGATGAAATTGTACTTTTTAGGCCGCAAAAGCATATTCAAAGGATTAATAATTCTTCTAAAAAACTCTGCATCCCCAATGTTGATACGGAATTTTTACTTCAGGCATTAATTGAATTAGTTAGTATTGAAAGAGACTGGATACCTGCAAAGGCAGGCGAATCATTATATATTCGCCCATTTATTTACGGTTCAGAACCTTTCATAGGCGTAAGACCATCTGCATTTTATAAGCTTATGATAATACTTTCACCGGTGGGTGCTTATTACCCGGAGGGTTTTAAACCTGTTAAGATTTTAGTACAGGATGATTATGTAAGAGCGGTAAGAAAAGGCCTTGGCGACTGTAAAACTCCCGCTAACTATGCGGCAAGTCTTTATGCCGGAGAGGATGCAAAGAAAAAAGGTTTTACACAAGTACTTTGGCTTGATGGAGTTGAGCAAAAGTATATTGAAGAAGTCGGTACAATGAATATATTCATTAATTTTAAGAATGAAGTTGCAACACCAAAATTAAATGGTAGTATTCTGCCAGGCGTAACAAGAGATTCGGTTATCCAGATTTTAAAAGATTGGAATATAAATGTTACTGAACGTCAGATAAGTATAGATGAAGTAATCGACGAGTATAAAAAAGGAAATGTTACCGGCGTATTTGGTACAGGTACTGCGGCAATTATTTCCCCTGTTGGTTGGCTTACATTCAAAGGCCTCGAAATGAACTTTAATAACGGCCAGCCGGGTGAACTTGATATTAAACTCTTTGAGGAATTAACTTCACTTCATTACGGAAAAATTGAAGATAAACACGACTGGATTGTACATGTAGAGAAGAAAGAAATAGAGGTTTAGCTCTTTTCCGGGGGAAAATTCCCTTTTTTCTTTCTTATTTTAGCATCCTGTGGGTTAAAATCTGTGGGATGCTTTTTTTTAACCTCCTGCTTCATCCCTGTTCTTATAAAAGAGAGAGAAAAAAGACAATACATACCTCTATTTAATTTTATTCCATTTAAACTTAAATTACTAAACAAAGTAATTTTAGTTGGTTTGGATAATCCGGGAGAAATACTTTATTACAATTCAATACGAAATTCTAAATATTCAAAGGTAATAAGTTATGATTAATAGAAATATTATATCTGAAGGCATTCGTGAGGTAATTGCGGTGGCAAAACCGGAGTTGTTAAAAATTCCGCCTGAAAATGCCGTTATAAAAGCAAGCCCGGATAAGTGGTCTAAGAAGGAAATACTCGGACACCTGATTGACTCTGCTGCAAACAACCACCAGCGCTTTGTTAGAGCAGCACAAAGCATTGCTGCAGATTTTCCGCCTTACAATCAAAACCGGTGGATAGATATACAATGCTATAATAAATTAGACTGGCAAGATCTTATTGAGCTTTTCGCGCGGTATAATATGAACATAAGCAATGTGATTGATTTTTTACCTGAAGAAGTATTAACCAACTCGGTCAATATTGGAAAAGACAATCCCGTTACACTTGAATTTGTTATTACAGATTATCTACGGCATTTAAAGCATCATGTTGAACAATTATATGGATGAGAATAATGAGATAATTAATTGGCTGTTAGCAGGGGATGTTTCAGTCCAGTATCAAGTAAAACGTGATTTGTTGAATGCTTCGAGAGAAGAATTAGAAACTTTGCAGAGCCGAATACCTTTAGAAGGATGGTGTAAGAAATATCTTTCCAGGCGGGACGCAAAAACAGGTCTGTGAGGAGAAGGAGTATATACCCCTAAATGGATTTCAACACATTATACACTGCTTGATTTAAAGAATCTTTGTATTTCTCAATCAAATAAACAATACATTGAAAGCAGCAAAATACTACTTGATAAGCTCTGGTTTAATAATGGAGAGATTACAAAAAAAAGAATGCAGGATATGTGTGTAAGCGGCATGGTGCTGAGTATTTGCAGTTATGCTAAAATCCGGTCGCCAAAGTTTAATGAAATAGTTGACTATATTACTTCTCATCATTTGCTGNNTGCAGTTGGCAGAGAGGCAGCCAAAAGAGTTCACGGCATACTACATTGACAGTATTTGAATGCATACGCGATCTTGAGAACAATAGTTATACATACCGTATTGAAGATTTAAAGAACCTGAAGAATAAAGCGCATGAAATGCTTTTAAAATGAAATCTTTTTAAATCATTTTCCACCGGGGAAGCAATTAAGCCGCAATTTTTAATGATGTCTTATCCATGCCGCTGGAAGTATGATATTTTACGCTGCCTTGATTACTTCCAGTCTGTAGACGCACCATACGATGCAGGATGCAGGATGCAATAAATATAATTATTAAAAAGAGGAGAAAAAACGGCAGGTGGGGTGTAGGACAAAAACATGCTGGCTTATTACATTTTGATATGGAAAAAAGCGACACGGATAGCAGG
Source organism: Ignavibacteriales bacterium (assembly GCA_003142915.1). Classification (GTDB taxonomy): domain Bacteria; phylum Bacteroidota; class Ignavibacteria; order Ignavibacteriales; family Ignavibacteriaceae; genus FEN-1297. Next base: position 19,571 of record PLNZ01000217.1, read on the forward strand.
TGGAATACACNNTATTAAGAGTAATGAAGAAATATGATACAGAAAGATTCTTATTAAAGTGTTAACCTATATTAGTACAAGACAATAAAAATCCCACATTAGCCAGCCACTGTTATGTGGGAGGTGGATTGAATCCAATCCTTATCGATCAAATAATGGTATAAATAAATATTAAAGTAATAAATATATTTATATTTTTCTTTTAAAATGAGCGAATCAGCGATTTACTTTACATTTTATTTAGATGTCTCAATACTCCCATAAATAGTTAACTGGAGAATATTATAAAATGAGCCTGAACTGAACAGTCCTAAATATAATGCAGGATGATAATTACTAAAAAAGTCATAGGACAGTATAATAATTCCTGCTAATAATATTAAGCTTACGAATATAACACCATAGTTGTTTTTTGGAATTATTTCCTCCTTAAGAACATATACTACCTCATTTCTTTTATCCAGATTATACCAAATAATTTTAAATGCCGGATAAAAGTCTGAATTATTTTAGCTTGAAAAAATATAAACAATTAATACTTTGAAAAGTTTATGTGTTATCTATGGCAGCCCAGGACTTGAGAGGCTGTGTGAAA
>PLNZ01000085.1 GCA_003142915.1 Ignavibacteriales bacterium
TAGAGAACCGTGATGCTGAATTTGCAAAGATATTCATGGAAGAGCAGCTAAACGATTGACAAGACGCGTACAGCTTACTACAGACGGATTAAAAGCTTATTTGGAAGCAGTAGAAGAAAACTTTGGGGCTAACGTTGATTTTGCCCAGCTAAAGATAAATTAGAATTAATAAAAAAAGAGGCAGAACCCCGCAACGACTAACCGTTACAAATTCCTGCCTCGTCTTAATTTCCACTTCTAATATAATTAGAAATTGTTCTGTTGTCAATAAAAAAGTGTCCCCCAAATCAAACATTTTTACACTTTCTCATTAGACGCTTATATTATCGGAATAGCTTAATATTAGTTGAGAGTATAAAAACATCTTGAAAATGCTCATTTTTATATAATTTTTAAGTATTTTGATTGAATTTAATTTATTTTATGACTTCCGAAATATTAATATCATCTTTATATATGGAAATGCAAATAATCTTATTTCCATTTTTGATTGCAATCATTTTTGATTCATCATCTGGCTCAACCCATTCTTGAGTTGCAATAGTTTGATGATTATGAGGAGCAAATTCATTTAATAAATGATATACGATATTAAACGCCTCACTTATATCTGTATAATACACCCAATTTTTTTATCTGGATTATTACATCTGCATTATTATATGAAATACTACCAAGTTGTTTATATTTTGTTGTATTTTCCAAAATATTTACTATGTGGATATTCTTAGACCCCGTCGAATAATCCTGAATTATTTTGTATTTAGTTGTATCAACCTGAGCTAAAATAGTACTCAAGTTATGACCCAATATAAAATTAGTTTCTGCAAAAAAAAAGTTCTTTTGATTGCGGCAATATAACGGCTGTATAAAGCAGGATTATAACTATTATTAACTTTTTTACATTCTCTCCGTAGCTTTGAAATTTAAATGTAGCAAATTAATGTTAAATTTAATATAAAAACGCTAAAAATTTGAAACTGCGATACTGCCGTATGTTGTTATTGGCAGAATAATTTAATAAATTAATTTATATTACTTTTTATACTTCAAAATGTTTAATGAGGGCTATGGGAAAAAGCTTTTTTAAGTGAAGATAAAAGAGCAGCGGGAATAGTTAAGCATTTCAGTCTTCATAATTTCAGGTACATCATTTTTGTTTATTTGAGATGGATTACGATGAATATTTAGCCTTTTAAGCGTAAATATTCAGCTTTAAAATCATGAACTCATAAATAGAGTTGTGTCATGAAAATAATTCTACATTTTTTATTGTTTCTCTTCTTTATAATAACCGGAACATGTAATTTATTTGCCCAGGAAAACTATTTTACTGTTTTGGCGGCGCAAGGTGATGTATCTTTAAAGAAAAGCAGCGGAAGCGCCTGGATAGAAATTAAAACGGGGAATCAGATAAATCCCGGTGAAAAGCTTAAAGTCGGCAGCAATGCATACCTCGGCTTAGTATATTCAAGCGGGATTTCTATTGAGATTAAAAAAGAGGGAGTGTATGATTTCGACCGGCTTAAAAATTCAATTAAAAACAGCTATAAATCATCCAATAGAAAATTTACCGAGTATGTTATTAATGAATTAACGAAAAAAGCTAAGGATTCCGAAGACATGAAATCAATGGGCGCTGTTGTTAGGAAAAGAGCAAATTATATAGATATAGGCATACCTTTCACGTCTTTGGTAATTGATTCAAATATAGTTTTCAAATGGTATCCGTATTCAACTTCTTCTAATTACATCTTTAAATTGTTAAATAATAATGGCGTCACGTTGTTTATGAAAGAATTAACCGATACTACGCTTGATTGTCCCATAGATTTATTTCACCTGAATAAAGGTGAAAATTATAAATGGATAGTTTTTGTTTATAATAATTCCGGGATTTCTTCAGATACGAATTATATAATGATACCCGCTGCCGGTAAATTAGAAGCAATCAGGGATTCGATTAATGAATTAAATTCCATATTTGGAAAAGATACTACGGCAATTACTCAGATTATTTATGCCTCTTTTTACCAAAACAATCAACTAAATATTGAAGCGCTTAATGCATACGGCAAGGCGCTTCAATTGGCGCCGGATGTAGATGTTTATAAGAAAATGTTTGCGAATTTTCTTTTAAAAATGAAATTAACCAGGATGATTGATTATAACGGTACAGGCGGATAATGATAACAAGATATACAATTAAATTATTTTTCTTCAGCATTTTCATTACTCAAACAATTGCATATTCACAGGAATATGGAAGAGGGGTTTTATTAAATGATTCGCTGTATGCCAACAGCCCGGTTGCAGCGCCATTAATGCGGGGAGACTATAATGATGTGCCATCAAAATATTCATTAAAAGAATATGCGCCTACTCCGGGTTACCAGGGATCGTATGGAACTTGCGCAGNNAACTATTCTCGAAGCAATTAAATCCGGATGGAATCATTCAACTATTGACAGCAACGCCTTCTCCCCTTCTTTTGTTTATAACCAAATCAGATATGGAAAGGGATGTAATGAAGGGACATCTATAATGGATGCGCTTGATATATTAAAGGATATGGGGTGTGAGAAACTAACAGACTTTAGTTATGACTGCGACCGCGAGGTATCGGAAAATGATAAACTGCATGCAGAGGAATATAAAATAATTGAATATAGAGAAGTTGCTAATTCCCGCACGGATAACAAAAGTATGTATGTTAAAAAAAGTATTTCAAACGACAGGCCTGTTGCAATCGCTATGAACTGCCCGGAATCATTTGATAATGCTAAGGAAGTTTGGAATCCGGACAGCAGCGATTATAATTCTCATTTGATGGCAGGGCATGGAATAACCGTTATAGGATATGATGATAATAAATTCGGCGGAGCTTTTGAGCTTATAAACAGCTGGGGTACAAATTGGGGTAAAAAAGGATTTACCTGGATGCGGTATTCCGATTTTCAAAAATTTTGCGTATTTGCTTTTGAAGTTCTTAATAAACCAAATGATCCTTCCAACACCCCCGATTTGACCGGTTCATTAAAGTTTACGGAAAGCAGCGGAAAGGAAATGAAAGCCGCATTTAACGGCGAATATTTTGTAATGAAGAATTCTTACCCTTCAGAAACTTTATTTGAACTTAGAATTTCAAACAATGAGCCTGCCTATGTATATGCTCTCGGTTTCGATAATTCCTGCAGGGTAACTAAAATTTTTCCCTTTAATGAAAAAATGCTCGCCTATCTTCCTTACAAAAAGAATGATATAGCAATTCCCGATGAAGATCATTATAACATGATTGATACCTCTGCCGGTCCAACCTATTATTGCTTTTTATATTCGAAAAAAAGTTTGGATATAAGCGATATTATGAAAAAGATTGAAAGCGGTACGGGAAATTTTGAAGAGAGATTAAAAGATGCCGTCAAAGATATACAGGTGGATAACAATAACATTAAATTTTCAGACGGTGATGAAATTAAGTTTAATGCAAAAAGCCGCGGGAAAATTGTTGTCCCTGTTTTAGTTGAAATACCTAAGCCATTGAATAAATAGCAAATTAGTAGAGAGATATTTATGAAACCAATAAAAATTCAAGTGCTGATAATTTTCATATTTCTTTTGCTGCCGTTTTGTACCGGTTTGGCGCAAAACAAAATAAATACTTCTTTTGAATATTCTAATCATCAGATAACCATTTACTATGAATTCCAGGGAGATGCAGAGGAGCAGTATAATATATCCGTAGTTCTTAAGAGAACTTCAAATTCTTATTTTAATCTGACACCGGGGTTACTTACCGGAGATTTTGGAGAGGGGAAATATGCAGATGGAAAGAGGAAAATAGTATGGCATTTAACCCAGCAGGAGGAAGAAAATCTTACGGGGGAAGATTATTACTTTGAAATTAATGCAAATGAAATTAGCGGAGGCGGAATTGCATGGTACGTATACGTTGGCGGAATAGTATTAGGAGGAGGCGCCGCTGCCGTCCTTTTATCAGGCAAGAAGAATTCAACGTCCAGTACCATTACAAGCGCCACATTTCCAAGCCCTCCGGGCAGACCAAATTAATAAGGAGAAAGTAAAATGAAATTTATAATAACAATATCGGTTTCACTTTTAATTTGTTTCACAACCTATGCTCAATTAACAGGTACTACACAGGTTGGAAGGTTAATCCCTTCTAAAAATCCTCCGGTTATTACACTGACCCAGCCAAATGTTCACAACGGCGATACGCTAACGGTAAATAGTAATTTAATTACTATTAACGGCAGTGTTTCTGCTGAAAACAACAGCGTAAATTTATTTATAAATAATATTGCTGAACCTCTTACTAAAGAAAATCAGTTCAGTAAAACTATTGATCTCATAAAGGGTTCAAATACAATCCAATTTTCTGCTGTTGATAATTATCAAAATTCTTCTATTCTTAAATTCACAATTCTTTATGTACCGTCTATAATAAAGCCTCAAATTACACTGCTTGAACCGCAAATAAATGAAGGCAGCATATTACCGGTAGCAGATAAAATGCTGACAATAAGAGGCATGGTTAAAACAGATGCCGGGACTGAAGAAGTTCTAATAAATGGTAGAAATGCTTCTCTTATGAATAACGGCGAGTTCTATATGAACTGTGAACTTACTTACGGCGCTAATTATATTACAATTAAAGCTATAGATAAGCAGGGTAATTCATCGGATAAAAATATAATTGTAAATTGGACTCCTAACTTAGCAGGACCGGTTATAAAAATAATTGACCCGCCCGTTTCAAGGGGAATTAAAATTATCAGTAAAACCGATGTTGTATTGCTTAAAGGGCAGGCGATAGATGAAAGCGGGATTCTTGAAGTATCCGTAAATAACCGTGAAGCTGCCCTGCAGCCAAACGGAGATTTTAATCNNTTAAAGCAACAGATAAAAAATATAACGTAACTATTGATACTTTTGTTGTTACGAGAAATTTGGAATCTTTAATAACAGCAGGCAGGTATATTGCCTTAGTAATAGGAATTAATGCTTACGATGGTTACTGGCCCTCTTTATCCAATGCAGTAAATGACGCCCGGGCAGTAGCAAATGTATTGAAAAATGATTATATGTTCGATTCTGTAATAACACTTATAGATCAGCA
>PLNZ01000272.1 GCA_003142915.1 Ignavibacteriales bacterium
AGCTTAATTCGTTAAAAAGTAATTCTCCTCAGGAACGATTAATAAAATTGGATCTGGAGAACAGAGGTAAATTAAAAGGCAAATGTTTAATCAATGCTTCAGGATTAAATCACACATATAATAATGTTAGTTTGTGGAATTCCGGTCTGAGTTTTGAAGTTAAATCCTCCGACAGGGTATTAATTTCCGGAGGTAATGGCTCCGGTAAAACTACACTTGTTAATTTAATAGTACAAAAAATTTTACCTGCTGAAGGAAGTATAAGGATAAATTGTCCCGGTATTGGTTTGATAGATCAGAAATATGATTTATTATATCCAGATATGACTGTTCTTGAAAACATACAAAGTTTTGCTGCGCCGGATATACCGGAACATGAATTGAGAATAAGGCTTGCCAGGTTTTTGTTTTTTAAAGATGATGCGGCCAAAATTACGCGGTTTCTTAGCGGCGGTGAAAAATGCAGATTAATAATGGCGTGTCTTTTAGCAGCTTCAAATATGCCGGAACTTATAATTCTGGATGAACCGACTAATAATCTTGACCTGAAAAGTATTGCACAGATGCAAAGCGCTTTAAATGATTATTCAGGTGCGTTAATCGTAATATCGCATAATCTTGATTTTCTACAAAATATTGGAATTAATAAGACAATAAACCTTGATGAAATATCTTCTGTAAGCAAATCATTATTAAATAAATCCAATAAAATAATTAACAATAATTTCTTTGATCTTTAATAGAATAATATTTGTATTTAATGTATATTAAAAAGAATATTTTGAAGCTGAAAAATTAAATATACACTTGTTTTGTAAGCGTAATGTTTAAATCCTTTTATATTATATTTAATACATGAATTGTATATTTTGTGATATCATCAATAAAAAAGCCGTTGCCGAAATACTTTTTGAGAATGAAAGCATTATTTCCTTCCTCGATATTCGGCCGGTAAATTACGGGCACACGCTTGTCATTCCCAAAACTCATTATGAAAATTTTCTTGTTCTTCCCGGAAAGGAACTTTGTGAACTAATCAAAGTTACAAAAGATCTTTCCGGTGCAATTGTAAATAGTTTAAATCCGGAAGGGTTTAATATTGTTACCAACAATGGAACGGCTGCGGGGCAGTCCGTTTTCCATTTCCACTTTCACATAATACCAAGATTTAAGTACGACGATTTCAGGTTCAGACCGAAACTTAAAGAATATAATAATGGTTCAATGCGAGAATTTGCGGATAAAATAAGAGCTGCAGTAGCAATCTGAAAAGATATTTCACAGAATTTATTCTGTGTTACATTAATTTACTTTCTTAATTTGGGACAGTCGTAAATAAATTTATATTACTGAAAACATCTAAAACAACGAAAAAATTAAATTTCTGTATGGCATATTAATTGATAATTAAATAGTAGTAATTATATATTTCACGTGAATGTAATGAAGTTGTTGACCTTGATTTAATAAAAGCAGGGTAATTTTTGTTAACCTTATAAATCGCTAGCTTAAAAGCCCCCGAACGGCATCGCTGTTTCGGGGGTTTTACATTTAAATAATCAAGTATATAATATTAAAAATATATAACATGATCTTCCCTCATTTCTCAAGAAACTATTTTAAATTTGTACTTATTGGAAAATTTATTACATTTTCAAAAACTCTAATAATTTATAGACGACCAGTGCAGGCCAAAATATGGCTTTTAGGATACCAATCACGCATGCCAAGAACGTAACCGCATGCTGTATGAAAAATATTGCCGCGCCGACAAAGCCAAGACCATAAATAGCACTGTTGGCATGGTTTACGTTTACTACTTTTCGATGATGGTGTTCATGCACCGAAGAATTGTTCTCGTCAGACATTTTATCCTCCTTTTATTTTTCTGTTAAAGTATATTTTTTTGAAATTATTGAAGATGAATTTATGCAGAATTTTTCAAGATCTGGGTCAGTCTTACCAATAAGAAGAATGATTACCTGTCCATCCCATTCTTTATATCGGGTTGATTGTCCTTGAGGTTTTAACGGAAATATCCCCCTCGGCGGAATATGGTCTTTGGTATTAGCTCCCTCATTACCACAAAGGAAACATATTTTATTATTACTTTTTGGCATTCAATATCCTTTTATGATACAACCGATTTAATTCTAAATAGCAGTCATTTCTAGGATTATTGTACTTCCTTTTAAGGTTAATCATGAAAAGCTCACGCTTGCCATGCGAAACTGATCTTAAATATAAGTATCTAAAAACCTCAATAATAATCTCATTAATTTTGAGACTAATTGCAAGAAAAAAATAACATTACCTGGCATATAATCTCATTTTTAGAAAGATATTTGCCGGGAAATTGGCTCCTTAGACTGCTTCAGAATTGAAATTCAGGTGTGCTTTAACTAACTTTACAAAGTAAACTAATTATTTTTAAAAGGAGTTCAGAATGGCTATTAAAGTAGGTATAAACGGATTTGGCAGAATTGGAAGACTCGTATTTAACGCAATAGTTGATAAAGGGTTATTAGGAAGTAAAGTAGATGTTGTAGCAGTAGTTGATGTAACAACCGATGCTAAATATTTCGCTTATCAATTAAAATATGATTCTGTCCAGGGTAGATTTAAAGGTCAGCTTGCTACGGAAAAAAGTTCACCGGGTGTAGAAGCTGACGATGTTTTAGTAGTTAATGGTAATAAAGTTAGATGTATTGCCGCTACAAAAGAACCTTCACAGTTGCCTTGGAAAGAGCTTGGCGTTGATTACGTAATTGAATCAACAGGCTTATTCACAGCTTCCGAAAAGGCGCAAGGACATATTACTGCGGGTGCTAAGAAAGTTATCATTTCTGCCCCTGCTAAAGGCGATGTAAAAACCATCGTTCTTGGCGTTAATGATAATGAATATGATGCTGCAAAGCATAATATTATTTCCAACGCTTCATGTACAACAAACTGTTTGGCTCCTGTTGTTCATGTTCTTCTTAAAGAAGGTATCGGTGTTGAAACCGGTTTAATGACATCAATTCACTCTTATACCGCTACACAGAAAACGGTTGACGGCCCTTCCAAGAAAGATTGGAGAGGCGGCAGAGCGGCAGCCATAAATATAATCCCTTCCAGCACCGGCGCTGCTAAGGCTGTAGGCGAAGTCCTTCCTTCGGTAAAAGGTAAATTAACAGGTATGTCGTTCAGAGTTCCTTCTGCTGATGTTTCTGTTGTTGATTTAACTTTCCGTTCGGTAAAAGATACTTCAATTGCTGAGATTGATGCTTTGATGAAGAAAGCTTCCGAAACCTATCTTAAAGGTATCCTCGGATATTCTAATGAAGAAGTTGTTTCTACAGACTTCATTCACGATGATCGTTCTTCTATTTATGATTCTCTTGCAACTCTTCAGAATAATTTTAAAGATGAAAAAAGATTCTTTAAGATTGTTTCCTGGTATGATAATGAATGGGGTTATTCCTGCAGAGTAGCTGATTTACTTGTTAAAATAGCAAAGTAAATAAATTATTTAACAGCAAAGACGAAGCAAGTGCTTCGTCTTTGTTTTATTAATTAACCTTTAAAATATTCAAAAAGAACCGCTGAATTATTTATGGTTCGGGCGGCTTCCGGGATTAAATAATGGAAGGTAAAAGAATATGAGTAAACTTTCGATTGATAAATTGAACTTAAAAGATAAAAGGGTTCTTGTGCGGGTTGATTTTAACGTTCCGCTGGATGAGAACCTTAGTATTACCGATGATAATAGAATCAAAGCCTCTCTGCCGACAATTAAAAAAATAATTTCAGACGGCGGCAAAACTATTCTAATGAGCCATTTAGGAAGGCCAAAAGGCAAAGTTAATCCTAAATATAGCTTAAAACCTGCTGCTGTACGTTTAGGAGAGCTTTTGGGAAAAGAAGTTAAACTTGCACCTGATTGCGTCGGCAATGAAGTTAAAAAGCTGGTTGATTCGTTAAAAGATGGCGATGTTCTCCTTCTTGAAAATTTAAGATACCATGAAGAAGAAGAAAAGAACGATCCGGAGTTTTCAAAAAAATTAGCTGGGCTCGGCGATATTTATATAAATGATGCTTTTGGCAGTGCACACCGCGCCCATGCTTCTACGGAAGGCGTAACAAAATATATTAAGCAATGTGCAGCTGGTTACCTCATGCAGAAGGAACTGGATTACCTTGGCGGTGCAATTACAAATCCGGTAAGGCCCTATTGCGCAATTCTGGGTGGAGCAAAAATTTCGGGGAAAATTGATGTGATTATGAATTTATTCAATAAAGTCGATGCCATGATAATCGGCGGCGGAATGGCTTATACTTTCTTTAAGGCTCAGGGTAAAGAAATAGGTAAGTCTCTTCTTGAAGAAGAAAAAATAGGACTTGCAAAAGAAGTGCTGGAAAAAGCCGCAAAATCAAAGGTGAAATTTTTATTGCCCGTTGATGTAATAGTTGCTGATGAATTTAAGAATGAATCACCGGCTACTGCCGTTAGTGTGGATAATATACCGGCAGACAAAATGGGTTTGGATATTGGTCCTGAAACAATTAAGTTATTCTGTGATGAAATTGCTAAGGCAAAAACAATAGTTTGGAACGGCCCTATGGGAGTGTTCGAAATGGATAATTTTGCAAAAGGAACATTTGCTATTGCTAACAAACTTGTTGAAGTTACGTCTAAAGGAGCAATTACAATAATCGGCGGCGGTGATTCCGCTGCTGCAATCAACAAAGCGGGTTTAGAAGACAAAGTTTCGCATGTATCAACCGGCGGCGGCGCATCACTTGAATTCCTTGAGGGTAAAATCCTTCCGGGAGTTGCCGCATTAAGTGAAGCTTAGCATATTATTTATATGTAAAATTGAATAAGTTTTACAAGTTGAAAAATGGTTTGATAACCCGGTTTTGTGTAAAAATCGGGTTTTATAATTAAATTTATGGATTAAAGGATTTTTTGTGAACGACTATTATAAACCTTCAGGATTCGGCGGTTTCAGTTTATTCACTCCTGTTATTAAGAATCTCATTATTATTAATGTAATCGTTTTCTTAATGCAGATGTTGGGTGAGCAGGTTATTCTTGGTAACGCATCCGGCAGCTATTTATTAAATAAATGGTTCGCTCTTAATCCTTTAGGGGGAGCCGATAATTACGGTATTCCATACCATTTCCAAATCTGGCAGCTCGTTACATACCAGTTTATGCACGGTGGATTTTCTCACATTTTCTTTAATATGCTTTTTTTGTGGATGTTCGGGATGGAAGTTGAAAATATGTGGGGCACTAAGAAATTTTTAACTTTTTACTTAACCTGCGGTATTGTTGCAGGTATAGCCCAATTAGTACTGCCTGCTTTGTTCAATGAGGCGCTGGCTCCTACAATCGGAGCTTCAGGCGCTATCTTCGGAGTGCTTGTAGCTTTTGGTATGTTGTTCCCCGACAAGTACGTTTATATCTATTTTTTAATCCCGGTTAAAGCAAAATATTTAATAATCTTTTTGATAGTAGTTGAGTTTTACTCACTGCCTACCGGTGGAGATGTTGCCCATATTGCGCATCTTGGAGGCGCACTTGCAGGTTTTATTTTTGTACTGTTTAACAGGAAGCCTTCCTATTCGGGAAATGCTTTTTTCGGTTCAAACACAAGAGGTGGCAGTAAGATTTTTGATTCATTTAAAAACGCTTCAAATGTATTTAAGAAAAAAGATGATGAAGTTGAAGACGCCGACTATTACGATATAAATGGCGATAAAAATAATCCTGAAGTATCCCAGGAAGAAATTGATAAAATTTTGGATAAGATTAGCCAGTCGGGTTATCAAAACTTATCCGAAAGAGAGAAAAAAGTTTTATTTGAAGCAAGTAAAAGAATGAAGTGAAAAAAATTAAAAGATTGCCCCGAAGGGGTGGCTTTGCTAAAAAAATTCTTTAAGGTAAAAATGCAGTTTAATGGGGACAATTCAATACACTTCCGGTTTAATATTTTGATTAAAAAGACAAACATATTTTGCGGGCTAATTTTTGTTCAGATGATAATTATTTTTGCCCTTCTGCTTTCAGGTTGTACCAATAAAACTGTAGATGAAAATAAATTTGTAAAAATTTATGCCGAAATGATTATTGCGCAAGATACAGCTGACTATGCGCTTAATAATTTCAAATCTATTCAGGATACAATATTTAAGAGATATGGAGTTACCCGCGTTGAATATAATGCAACTGTGGATTCTTATAGTAAAGACCCGCAGAAATGGGAAAATTTTTTTGATAAAGCTATTGCTTATGTGCAGACTCTGAAGAAACAGATACAACCCGGTCAGTCTGTAAAAACGAAGTAGCTTTATATTTTGCAGTTGCAATTCTAATCATAGGGTAAGTAATTTCATCAGGCAGGCGTTTTTTTAATTCTTTTAAATCTATAAATCCGTTTTTAATTTCTTTTATTATCAACTCGAAAGAATTTCCTTCAAAAAGGTGATTAATATCAGTAGAGGGCTCATATTCAAGTATAGTTTCTATCTGCATGGAAATCACTGCTTCGGAAAGTTTCCGCAATGATGCTATATCCTTCAATGTATATCCTTTCTGCAGCAGGTTATTTGTCTCTTTAATATTTTGAGGTATGATGCGTGTTTCAGCTTCAGGAATATCTTTTTTATCTTTTCTGTTAAGAAATTCATTAACTATTTCCAGCAAATCATCACCCAGCTTGTTAAACATACGGTTATTGAAGCCGTTAATTGAAATCAATTCGTGTTTTTCTTTGGGACGCTTTTCGGCAACCTCGCGCAGCAATTCATCCGGACAGATTAAATAGCCCGTCTGCATAAATTTCTTTGCCGCCTTAGCCCTTGCATCTCTTAGAAGATTAAAAAGCTCCAGGTTCTCTTCAAAATTTGCAGGTTTCCCGCCCTTTCCTTTTACTAAACCTTTGAAAATTAAAAATTCAATGCCGGACTTCGTAATAAATAAATTATTGTTATCATGGTTTCTCGCGGCATATCCGCCGGTCAAGAGATCACGTAAAACAATCTTAACATCATTTTTGCCGTAATTAACACAGCAGCCGTATGTATCGTAGAATTTATACTTTGCAGTCCTGCTTGAGCCGCGCACTACGGATATGAGGGTAGATTCAGTTAATGGAATTTTTTCCTCATTCAGGGTGCGGAGTATTATTTCCTTTACGTACTCAATTGTTTCCCCCGGGATTTCTTCTTCAATTTTGCACCTGTCGCATTTACTGCACTTATAATTGCTTACATCCTCACCGAAATAATTCAGTATATACTTAAATCTGCAGTCATTTGAGTAGACATAATCGACCATCATCTCAACTTTCTTCTGCTGTGAAAGGTAGCTCTCATTTATATTCTGATAATCCAGTCTGAGCCTTGTTGAATTGATTCGCGGAGAAGTTAAAACAACACACTCTTTTGAAAACGGTTTTGAATATTTTATGATGCTTATATTATCAAGGATGTTAAGAGTTTCTTCCACATCCGGTTCACTATACCCTAATCGCTTTGCAAGGTTGCCGGCGGATATTTGTACATTCCCGGCGAAAATATTGCCGCCATATTCACGGAGCAAAAACAAGATTAATTCTTTTATCAGACTATTTGAGTTATTTTTAACAAACTCTTTAAGTTTATTTTTCTCAAAAGTCAATTGAATGGAGGATTTATTTTCAAATTCGGACGGCTGTCTTAAATACCCTGCATTCTCTAAAAACTTTAACGTGGAGTATAAAAGTCCTTTGTTTATTTCCCGTTTTACATGAGCAGAAATAAAGCTGGTATTAAGTAGTATTTCTTTAGTGCTGTAATTTCCTTCCGCAACCTGACCGTAATCGCAAATTGCGTCATATATTTTTTGAATTAATTCTTTATCCGGATGAGAGTTGGTAATAAAATAATTCTGGATGTTAATATCTCTATCGTCATGCAGAAGATAAGCGAAAGATGCTTTGCCGTCCCTGCCGGCTCGTCCAATTTCCTGGTAATAATTTTCAATTGAGCCCGGTGTATTATAATGGATAACAAGCCTGATGTCTTTCTTATCTATTCCCATTCCGAAAGCATTTGTTGCTGCAATAACGGAATAGCTGCCGTTTATAAAATCTTCCTGAGCTTTCTTTCTTATCTCAGGCGCTAAGCCTGCATGATAATATCTGCAATTAACCCTGTGAAGATTTAAGAACTCAGCAATTTCCTCCGTACGCTTTCTTGATGCTGTATAAATAATTGCCGGAGTTTTATGTTGAGAGATAAGTTCAAGGCATTTCTCTTTTTTCTTTTTGGTAAGCACTACGTTCAATTCAAGATTATCTCTTTCAAAGCCTTTGACAAATATTTTAGGATCGACAAGCCCAAGCTGTATAACAATATCTTTAACGACTTCGGGCGTAGCGGTTGCCGTAAAACCTGATATTTTTTTTATTGAGACGTAATCAATAAACTCCTTTATTTTCCTGTAACTTGGCCGGAAGCTGTGTCCCCACTCGCTTATACAGTGTGCCTCGTCAACAAATAAAAATTCCGGATGAAGGCTTTTTATCCTGTCGGCAAATTGAATATTTTCCAACCGTTCCGGGGCAACATACAGAAGCTTGAAATTGCCAAATGAAATCTTCTTCAGTACTTCTTCAACCTCATAAAAGCTCATAGTACTATTGATAAAAGCGGCTATTTCTTCATTTTTATTTAAAGAATCCACTTGGTCTTTCATCAATGCTATTAGAGGTGAAATGACTATCGAAAAATTGCTGGAAATAAGTGCCGGTATTTGGTAACAGATTGACTTCCCTGCGCCTGTTGGTAAAACCGCAAGGATGTTTTCACCTTTAATAATTGAATCTATTATTTCCTCCTGGCTCTGCCGGAAGGAGTTGTGACCGAAATATTTTTTTAATGCGTCTATTGGAGACATTAAATCATCAGTTAAGTATATAAATTACTTTTAAAAGATACGAAAAAAATGTTTGAACTCAGCCAAAGA
>PLNZ01000164.1 GCA_003142915.1 Ignavibacteriales bacterium
TGATCATATCTAAATATTATATTTAACCAATATCAAATTACTTTTTATAATATGAAAATGTTGTTTTAAATTGAGAACCATTCTCTCTCTTTATTTCTAAATTACCATCTAATTGCTTGACCATGGAAGCGACTATTTTTAATCCAAGCGATTCTGCTTTTTCAATGTCAAAACTTTCCGATATTCCAATTCCATTATCACAGACGCTTATAGAATATAAATTATCGCCTTCTTTAACCGCACTTATTTCAATTTTATATTCATATTCAGACGGATGTTTTTCAATCCAGCTTGCCGGGAAAGCATNNCATAAGACCGCATGCCATTGCTATATCAAGATTAAAATTTATATCATGGTCAATTAATAAATAATCTCTGATCAAAATATCCCTGCGGGAATAGGATTTTTTAAGATGTGTTAATAGACTGTTGATGTATGCAAATAAACTAATCTCTGACAAATCATTTGACTGATATAATTTCTCGTGAAGTAATGCCATCGATTTTATTCTATTAAGACTGTCATCAAACATATTTAGCAGCTCTTTATCTTTAATTTTCCGGGATTGCAGGTAAAGCAAGCTTGAAATAATTTGTAGATTATTCTTCACACGATGGTGTATTTCTTTCAGTAAAATTTCTT
This sequence comes from Ignavibacteriales bacterium, assembly GCA_003142915.1. Taxonomy (GTDB): domain Bacteria; phylum Bacteroidota; class Ignavibacteria; order Ignavibacteriales; family Ignavibacteriaceae; genus FEN-1297. The sequence continues at coordinate 644 of PLNZ01000164.1, forward strand.
TTTCAAGTAAAAGCTCTTCCTTNNACTTCATTATTTAGTTCCGTAATAGTTTTATCCAGATCTTTGGTTCTTTCTGCAACATGGCTTTCAAGAATTCTATTTTGCGATTTTATTTTGCGAGTCCTTTGTTGAAAGAATAAAATCATAGATACAAGGAATATAAATGCAAGTAAAACCTTGAACCACCAGGTTTGATAATAAGCCGGTACTATTATTATTTGCAGATTTGCAATATTATTTGCTTTTATTCCTTCAGAATTTTCAGCTTTCACCTGTAAAACATATTCTCCCGGCGGAAGATTGGTATAAGTTGCTGAATTTCTTTGACCTACATCATTCCAATTATTTTCGAATCCGGATAGTCTATATTGGTATGAATTCCCCCGAACATTCTGATAGTACAATAGTGCAAAATCAATTGAAAATTCTCCGCTTTCAGAAGGAATTTCAATTCTACTAGATGTAGTAATAGATTCCTTTAATATTGAACTTCTACCTGGAATTATTGATACGGGTGTGTTATTAATTTTTAAATCAGAAAAAATAATTTGGGCCTTTGAAAATCTGTTCAAAATATTATTTGAATCAAAAAACATTAATCCGTTCTTACTTCCAAAATATATTTTGCCATCTTTGGATTTTGCAGATGCTCTGCTGATAAACTCCAACTCTTTCAATCCGTCTTTTTTTGCATAATTAGTGAAAGTACCGGTCCGATTGTTGAAACTGGAAATACCATTATTTGTAGATATCCAGAGTAAGCCGTTATTATCTTCTTCAAGACTGAAAATCAAATTTCCAGGTAAACCATTTTCTTTTTTATATACTTTAAATTTCCCCGTATTTCTGTCAAAACTATTTAAACCTTCGGCTGTGCCAAACCACATAAGACCATCTTTTGTTTCTGCAATTGCCAATACCCTATTGTTNNCTGAGACTTTTAGGATCATCTGGTATGTTTTCATATCGAAAAAACTTTTCATTTGATTTGTTAAAGCGGTTTAATCCATACCATGTACCAACCCAGATTGTTCCTTTATGATCGTCGAAGATATCGGTGATACCTGAATTTCCAATAGAAAATGTATTCTTATTATCATGAAGGAAAACTTTATTTTCTCCGGTGCGGGTATTTATACGGTTTAATCCGTTTTGATATGTCCCAACCCATCTAAATCCTGAACGATCCTCTAACACTGCCGTTACATAATTATCACTAATGCTATTCTTGTCATGGGGGTCATTTCTATAGTGTATAATATTTTTATTGCCGCTTATTATTTTATCTAACCCATCTAGAGTGCCAACCCAGATATTTTCTTTTTTGTCAATAAATACTGAATTAATTCTGTTGTTGCTTAAACTATAATTAGGGGTCAGATTATTTTTTTGTATGTAATAAAATTTATTTGCCGGTTTATAAAACCGACTTATTCCGCCATTTGTACCAACCCAAATAAGACCCGATTTGTCCTGAGTAATAGAATAAATTTCATTGTTTATTATGCTTAATGGTTTTTCAGGGTTATTAAATATTCGGAAGAAGGTGTTGTTTCCAGGATTGTATTTATTAAGTCCGTTTTTCGTTCCTACCCAAATGTCATTATTGTTATCCTGAAAAATTACATTAATATAATTATAAGAAATTGTAGTGGGATCCGAATCCTTTGAAAAATAGCGTTCAAATTTATTTTTATTCGGATCATATTTATATAACCCATTACCATCTGTACCAATCCAAATAAATTTTTCTTTGTCTTCATAAATTGAAGAAATTGATTTGATCCCTTCTCTATTACTTTTTCCCTTTGCATAAAAATACTGATTAAGAACATGTCCTTCTGTATCTATATTTAGCAGTCCGTCCCATATACCTACCCAAAGATTTCCTTTATAGTCTTGCAACATGCAGGAAATACTTTCTACATTATCATAGGTGGCAGAATCAGTTGATTTATTCCCTATGCGAATATTTAAAGTTGAAAAATTATCTTTTTCTCTGTTATACTTACATAAAGCAGTACGGGTCCCAATCCATAAAGTCCCCGATCGATCTTCCATTATTGAATAAATAAAATTATTGCTT
>PLNZ01000169.1 GCA_003142915.1 Ignavibacteriales bacterium
TCCCCCATTTCCTTCACCATGCCCCATTCACCGGTGTCCCTTAAAACATGCGTACCTTCTTTTCTTAGTCCCGGTAGGGACGAAATACCTCTCCCCCGCCCCCGCAAAAAATTAATTTCTAATGAATTTATTGGTTTAATAAAACCGCTAAATGTGGTATATTTACTTATATAAAAATTTTATTTTAAATTATTATAAAATTAATAATTTTACATCCCTAATCTAAAATAATGACCATAGAAGAATTTAAAAATAAATACGGCATTATCGGCAAAGCTAAAGAAATCAGGGAACTTGTCGATATTGTAATGCAGGTTGCTGTTTCGGACATTTCTGTACTTATTTACGGCGAGAGCGGGACAGGTAAAGAAATATTTGCAAAAGCTATTCATGAGTTTAGCCGCAGAGCCGGTAAACAGTTCCTCAGCATAAATTGCGGTGCAATACCCGAGGGTATTCTTGAAAGTGAACTCTTCGGGCATAAGAAAGGTTCCTTTACAGGCGCTTTTGATAACAGGAAAGGTTATTTTGAAATCGCCGATGAGGGAACTCTCTTTTTAGATGAAATAGGCGATATGCCCTTAACTACGCAGGTTAAACTGTTACGCGCAATAGAGACCAATGAATTCCTTAAACTCGGCTCGGAAACAGTTACTAAGGTCAACGTTCGTATTGTTGCGGCAACAAACAAAGACTTACAGCGCGAAGTTGAAGCGAAAAGATTCCGTGAAGACCTTTACTTCAGGTTAAAAGCTGTTACGCTGAGTATTCCGCCGTTAAGAAAAAGAAAATCCGATATTGAAGAATTAGCGCGTTTTTTTATTGCTGACTTTTCTGCTGAAAGCAAAATTGAAACCCCGGTATTAACTCAGGATGCAATTGAATATTTGAAAAATTATGATTGGCCCGGAAATATAAGAGAATTAAAAAATGCGGTTGAATCCGCTGTAGCATTAAATAAAAATGGAATTCTGGATGCTCAGGCATTTATCCAATTAATAAATATTAATAATGGGCAGAATGCTTCAAGAAATCTTCCAATATATCTGAATAGATCGCCTGAAGAATTGGATAGAGAATTAATGTACCGGGCTTTATTTGAAATAAAAAAAGATATAATGGAGCTTAAAGATATTATCTGCCGGCAGCACGTTATTATAGATGATTCTAAAACTAATCATGGTACCGAAGAAGTTCTCCCTCTTGAACAGTTAGAGAAGGAAGCAATAAAAAATGCTCTTGACCAGACTAAGGGCAATAAAAGAAATGCAGCAAAAATGCTGAAAATAAGCGAAAGAACTTTATATCGAAAGATTAAAGAATATGATTTATAATTCTGACCGGCTTGGCGCGTCAGCCTCGCTGCCTGACTTAGGGCAGGCAAAATGCCTTGATTATAAGGAAATAAGTAAATTTCTGATTCATTACGCACATCGTTTCTTAATTACCTTGTTTATAACTTACAGTCTGATTAATTTTACAGGCTGTTGTGCATATTCTTTTACCGGGGCTTCGGTGCCTAAGTATCTAAAGAGCATATCTATTCCACAGGCTTTAGATCGCAGCGGTTCAGGCGAACCCGGTTTAGGAGAATTATTTACAAGTATATTAACTCAAAAATTTGTTGATGATAATACACTGCAGGTTGCAAATAAATCTAGTGCAGATGCATCATTAACTTGTATAGTTAGCTCTTTGAATGATGTGCCTTCCGTAGTTTCTGCCGGAGAAAACGTTACTACAAGAAGGATTACTATTACAGTTCAGGCTGTTTTTAAGGATTTGGTTAAAAGGAAAACTGTCTTTGAAAAAAGTTATTCCGGTTATGGAGATTATGCTTCTACCAGCAGCATAAGTGAACGAAGAAGCGCTATTGAAGCCGCTATTGGTAATATTACAGATAATGTTTTGCTTGATACGGTTTCAGGCTGGTAAATAAAAATTTAAATTAAAGGTTTATAAATTAAATGGATAACGTGGTTCTAATTTCTTATTTTGTTTCGCTTTCCATTCTTTTTGTGTTTGGCTTGCATGGTTTTATTATGATCTTTTATTATAACAAGTATAAAAATGTAAAAAACAATCCTAAAAATGATATCATTACTAATTACAAAGTTACTATTCAACTCCCGTTATTTAATGAATTATATGTCGTTGAACGAATAATTAATACTGTTTGTGAAATTGATTACCCTAAAGAAAATATGGAGATTCAGGTTTTAGATGACTCCACTGATGAGACTGTACAAATTACGGCAAAGATTGTTGAGGAAAAAAGAAAAGAAGGATTCGATATAAAGCATATTAGAAGAAGCAATAGAGAAGGATTTAAAGCCGGTGCGCTTAAAGAGGGAATGAAAACTGCGAAAGGTGAATTTATTGCGATATTTGACGCTGACTTTATTCCCCAAAAAGAGTTTTTGAAAAAAACCCTTGGCTTCTTTACCGATGAAAAAGTCGGAATGGTACAGACCCGCTGGGAACATATAAACGGCGATTATTCAATCCTTACAAAAGCTCAGGCTTTAGCTCTTGACGGGCACTTTGTTATTGAACAAACTGTTAGAAATAAAGCGGGCTTCTTTATAAATTTTAACGGTACCGGCGGTGTTTGGAGAAAAAGTTGTATTATTGATGCCGGAAACTGGGACGGCACTACTTTAACGGAAGACCTTGATCTAAGTTATAGGGCACAGCTTAACGGTTGGCGGTTTGTTTTCCTTAAAGATTTTACTTCTCCTGCAGAACTTCCTTCGGAAATAAATGCATTGAAATCCCAGCAGTTTAGATGGACAAAGGGCGCTATTGAAACTGCTAAGAAAATTCTTCCTTTGGTTTGGAAAGCAAAAATTCCGCTGCGTGTTAAATTGCAATCTACTTTCCACCTTTCAAATAATATTGTTTTCCCTTTTATCTTGCTTGCTGCAATATTAAACGTTCCTTTAACTTTTATTAAGAATAGCGGACCGCATCATGTTTACTTTGCGGTCATGTCGATATTTGTTTTAGCTTTTATCGGTACTTTCCTTTTTTACCTTTTTTCACAAAAAGATATTCGTGCCGACTGGCGTAAAAAGATAGTCCTTTTCCCTTTGTTTATGGCAGGCAGCATGGGCTTTGCGGTGAATAATTCTCGTGCTGTTTTTGAAGGCTTAATGAACCGTAAAAGCGAATTTGTTAGAACTCCTAAGTTCAAGTTGGTTGATAATAAAGATTCGTTGATTGGCAAAAAATATATGACTAGGAAATTAGGATTTTCCGTCTACGTTGAATTAATTATGGCAATTTATTGCCTGATTGGTATTGCTGCATCTTTATATTTCCTTGAGCTGGCGGCTTTACCCTTCCAGATTCTGTTTTTTATCGGTTTTTCCTTTGTCTCTTTGACTTCCATTAAACATGCTTTTACAAAAGCGTAGGAAATAGTATTTGGCTAAGTCAGCGGAAGAAATATTTACTGATAAAGTTAACCTGATTTACGAGTATAATAACAAATCTCCATTGTTTGTCAGGATGGCAAACACGGAAATTGAAAATAATAATATTGATCAGGCAGTATTTATTCTTGAAGAGGGGATAAAAATATATCCGCAATATGCCGCAGCTTATCTTCTTCTGGGTAAGGCTTATATTCTTTTAGGAAATTATTCCAACTCACTTAAGTATATAAAAAAGGGAAGCGATTTAATACACTCTAAAAAAACCTATGATTACTATCTTAAAGAATTAGAGAATATAAAAAAACAGCGTTCATTATTTCTCGGCAGTTCAAGAAATGTATTCCTCCCCGAAATTGATGCTTCTCAGAATATTCATGATGAGGAATTATTAAAAGAAAAGACGTACAAATCCTCAAAATCTGTGGATGACAACCTGGGTCAAATTGCAAAAGAGATGTTAAAAGCAAAGATTCCTGAAATGAGTGAAAGTGAAATTTCAACCGGAATGCTTTTGGATAATGGTGCCGGCGGCAGCTTGATTGTCACTGAAACATTAGCAAAAATATATATTACTCAGGGTGAACTTGCCGAAGCGATAGAAGTTTATAAAAAATTAATTAAAAAGAATCCGCAAAAAGAGGAATATTATAAGCAAAAGATTGATAAACTGAAATCAGAGCTTGAATTTTAGATTGCGAATTTTAAAGTTTTTTTTCCTCGCAAAAGCTTATCTGCTTTAATTTAGTATGAATCCGGAATTACCTCATAAAAAGCTTGAACGCCAATTTTATACCGGGGAATTATTAACAGTAGCAAAAGAACTTCTCGGTAAAATATTGGTTAAGAATGACGGCAAAATCATATTATCCGGTAAAATTGTTGAAGTTGAGGCTTATGACGGTTCTTTTGACGAGGCTGCCCACTCTTTTAAGGGCAAAACAAAAAGAAATGAAATTATGTTCGGCATAGGCGGATTTTTATATGTTTATTTTACCTATGGCGCTCATTTTTGCAGTAATGTAGTAACAGGAAAAGAAGGCGATGGTACTGCTGTTCTAATCAGGGCTATTGAACCGGTTATTGGCATAAATAGAATGATACGTAACAGGTTCGGAAGAGATTTGATAAAAGAGAAAGAAAAATATAATTTAACAAGCGGCCCCGGTAAAATTTGTCAGGCGCTGTCTATCACAAAAGATCATTATGGAATTGATCTTACAGGGAACAAAATATTCCTGCTTGATCAGCCAATATTAAATGACGGTCAAATTGTATTTTCCAAAAGAATCGGAATCAAAAAATCGGTCGATTTACCCTGGCGGCTTTATATAAAAGATAATCCATACATTTCAAGAAAATGATTATTCCTAAAAATCTTTTAATTGTTCGTACCGATAGAATCGGAGACGTAATTCTGTCGCTTCCACTGGCTGGAATTATTAAAAAACATTTCCCGGAGTGCAGGGTGACTTTTCTTCTAAAGGAATACACTAAATGCCTCGCAGAGGGTAATCCGTTTATTGATGAAATACTGGTACTTAAAGAAAGCAATGGCAAAATATTGCTGGATGATAATATTGACCTAATATCCAAGCATAAGTTTGATTCGGCTGTTGTAGTCTCTCCCTCATTTAGAACTGCACTTTTAATATTCTTATCCGGCATTAAATTTAAAATAGGAACAGGATACCGCTGGTATTCTATCCTTTTTAACAAGAAAATATTTGAACACAGAAAATACGGCGGGAAACATGAACTGGAATTTAATGTAAATTTATTGGCGCCTTTTGGAATAAAAGAGGCAATAAACTTTGAAAATGTAAAATTTAATTTTTCCGCCGGTGTTAAAAATAAAGCCTTAATTGAAAAAATTATTAAAGAGGACAAAATTTCCCTTCGTAATCCTATTATTATAATCCATCCCGGCAGCAGCGGAAGCGCTGTTGATTGGCCTGTATATAGATTTAAGCAGCTTATCAACATCATTCTAAAGGAGCTTGATACTACGGTAATTCTTACCGGGAATAATTCTGAGAAAGATTTATGCGAAGAATTAAGGCTATCCGGCGAAGTAAAAAATTTTGCGGGTAAATTTGATTTAGCTGAATTAATTGCATTAATTGATGTATGTGATATTTTTATTTCTAATTCAACAGGACCGATTCATATTGCAGCAGCTCTTGGTAAATACACAATAGGCTTTTATCCGAAAATACCGGCATGTTCTCCGAAAAGATGGGGTCCTTATACAAAAAGAAGGACAATTTTTACGCCCTTAATTGAATGTTCAAATTGTACATTAAAACAATGTAAAAAATTTAATTGTATGGATAGCATAAAGCCTGAAGACGTTATTGCAAAAATAAAAAATGTAGGCAAAAGTATGCTTAAGGAAGGAGGGCTGAATGTTTAAGAATACTCTTGTGATCCTTCTGTTATTCATGTTTTCTTTTCTTGTCAATAGTCAAAATAAGAATGAATTTAGAAAAGTAGATAATAAAGCATTTAAAGTCGGTGAAAAATTAACATTTGATGTAAAATATGGATTTGTAACTGCTGGAATAGCAACTATGGCTATCCCGGGGATCAAAAAAATTTCCGGAAGGGACGCTTATAATATTACTTTTGATGTGAATTCTGTCCCAAGCTTTGATTGGATTTATAAAGTAAGAGATCACTATGAAACCTACATGGATGCGGATGGTCTCTTCCCGTGGCGGTTTGAACAGCATATTCGTGAAGGAAGTTATAGTAGGGATTTCTCGGCTTTTTTTGATCAACGGGATGGGAAAGCTAAAACAACTGAAGGTGAATATAAGATACCAAAGAATGTAAATGATATCGTTTCTGCTTTTTATTATGCAAGAACTTTGAATTTTTCAAAATTAAATGTCGGCGGAACAATTCGTCTTGAAAACTTTTATAAGGATTCGGTTTATACCTTAGATGTTAAATACCTCGGCAAAGAACAGGTTACTGTTGCTGCGGGCACATTTAATTGTATTATCGTAGAGCCTATCATTATAAAGGGAGGCCTTTTTAAGAGTGAAGGCAGCATTTATGTTTGGCTGTCTGATGATAATTTAAGAATTCCGGTGAAGGTAAAGACAAAAATAATTATCGGCTCAATTGATGCGGTTTTAACAGCCTATGAAGGGCTCAATGGCTACCCGTCATCAAAAGTCAAATAAGCAGTCTATGTTACACAAAAAATATTTACAATTGCCCCGGCTTAAATCCGCCGCTTGGCGGATTTAAGCCGGTGTTTGGTAAAGCCAACTTTGGACTTTAGCCCAATGATTTACATTACTTATGAATGAATATAACAATAAACCCCCTTCAGAAGGGCATAAAGAAAACAATAACTTACTACCGGATAAAAAAGGCTTTCCCAAAATTTCACCGGTTTTAGCTGCATTTATCGGTCTGTTCGGCGGCTTTTTTTTATATCAGGTTGTTGGTGGATTCTTGACGTTAGCTATTTTCGGTTTTGATCTGCAAAATGCGCCTGTTAATAGTGTAAGATTAATGACTATTGCGGGTCAAATCCTTTTCATGCTTTTGCCTTCTCTTATTCTTGCTAAAGTATTTTATGAAGACGTCGGCTACATAATACGTTTCAAACTGCCAAATTGGGAAGAAATATTCCTTTTTACAATTGGACTTGCAATTTTAACTCCGCTGATGGAGTACTTCCTATCAATGCAAAATCATTTTTTTACTTTATGGTCGGCAAATTCAAATTTTATTCATACCATAAAATCATTTTTAGACAGGTTAAACGATCTTGTAGACAAGACCTATGGTAATTTACTTTCTGTAAATTCAGTCTTTGACGGGATATTAGTTGTTATAGTAGCTGCGGTTATTCCGGCTATATGTGAAGAGGTTATGTTTCGTGGTTTTATACAGAAAAGCTTTGAATATAAGTTGAAACCTTTTACAGCGGCTTTAATTACGGCAATTTTTTTCGGTTTATATCATTTTAATCCCTATGCTCTGATTCCGTTAATAGCGCTCGGCTTGTATTTCGGTTTCGCTGCATATATTAGCGGCTCTATCTTTGTCCCCATATCACTTCACTTTATTAATAACTTTATGGCGGTGATTTTTTATTTTATATTTGGTGATAATGATGTAATAAATACAGCCGTAAATAAAAGTTTTGATTTATCGTCTTCTTTAATGATATTTTGCGGGCTGTCGGCTTTGTTTGCCGGAACTATATTCTTCATTAAAAGATACTATTCCCATAAAATTAATTCTTAGGAGGAATTATGCCGGTTTGTCCAAATTGCGGTTATGAATATGTTGATGGTGTAACAATCTGCCTTGATTGCGGAGAAGCTTTGGTCAGTGAGAAGTTTTTCCTAAGGTCGGAAGAATGGGATGAGGGAAATTGGACTGTCATCTACACCTCGAACAAGGAATATGAAGTTGAAATGCTAAAGGATAATCTCGAAGGCGCTGGTATCCCGGTAACTGTTCTATCTCAGAAGGATAGAAATTTTCCTGCGCCGGGGGATTTCTCTGTTATAAAGCTGTTAGTTCACAAAGAGGATGTTCACAATGCTCTTAATTTTATTGAGCAAGTAAAAGGTCAATTGCCGGATCAGGAGGAAGAATAATAATGTCACCGGGAAATACGACTAAAAGGGTGCTGGTTTCTTTAATTGGTATCCCGGTAATATTAGCTCTCTGTTATCTTGGCAGTGTATATTTTTTTACTTTCGTTTTAGCAATTGCACTAATTTCTTTTTATGAATATTCATTGATTGTTAAAGCAAAAGGCGCACATACAAATATTTGGCTGGGGTTTTTGGGTATAATTTTTTTGCTGGTTAACCAGGTAGGGCACGTCTTTCATACTTATCCGTTTCTTGTAATTCTCTTATTGCTTTTATTATCGGTTGAATTATTCAGAAACAACGGCTCTGTTATTTTTAATATTGGTTCTACTTTGCTTGGCATTTTTTATATTGGATTGTTTGCAGGCTCTTTACTGGGTATAAGAGAATTTTATCCTTCGATCGGCGACTTGTATACACGGGGCGGCTGCTTAATAATTTCCATGTTTGTTGGAATATGGGTCTGCGATTCGGCTGCTTTCTTTGGAGGTTCTGCATTGGGAAAACATAAATTGTTTCCTCGCGTAAGTCCAAATAAAAGCTGGGAAGGTGCTGTTTTTGGCTTCCTATTTGCCGTTATATCAATAATATTATTAAAACCGGTAATTCTAAACTTTTTATCATGGACAAATATTATAGTCCTCGGAATTATTATTGGTACGGTTGGGCAAATTGGCGACCTGGTAGAATCTCTTATTAAAAGAGATGCGGGCGTTAAAGATTCATCCGGTTTAATCCCCGGGCACGGCGGCATATTCGACCGCTTTGATTCGATTCTTTTTACTGCACCGGTAATTTTACTTTATCTGAAATACTTTCTGCAATAACTTATTCAACACATTAATCGTATTTGATTCGGGATATTTTTAATAATGAGTAACACTAATAAAATAAGCGTAATTACATTAGGTTGTTCAAAAAATACGGTCGATTCCGAAAGATTAATGAATCAGATACGGCTTAATAATTTTAATTTGATAGATAATCCAAATAATGCGAATACAATTATAATTAACACTTGCGGATTTATTGAAGCCGCTAAAGAAGAATCAATTAATACGATTTTGAATGTTGTAGCCCTAAAGAAAGAAGGGAAAATTCAGAAAGTTATTGTTGCCGGCTGCTTGTCTGAAAGATATAAAAGTGACCTTGAAAAAGAAATTCCTGAAGTGGATGCGTTTTTTGGTTCGGAAAACTACGAAGGAATAATTAATTCTCTGGGCGGCAAATTGAAATATGAGCTGCTTGGCGAACGATTTCTTACTACTCCTTCTCATACTGCATATTTAAAAATATCGGAGGGCTGTGATCATCCATGCTCCTTTTGTTCTATCCCTATTATGAGAGGAAAGCATAGGTCTGTTCCTATGGAAAATTTAATCAGGGAAGCCGAATTTCTTGCCGGGAATAATGTAAAGGAAATTATCCTTATTGCTCAGGATACTACCGATTACGGAAAAGACATTTACGGACGAAAAACCCTGTCAACTTTGTTGAATAAGCTTAGTGAAATTGAAGGAATAAAATGGATAAGATTAATGTATGCGTATCCTTCACAATTTCCCGATGACCTTATAGACACAATTGCGGGTAATCCGAAAATATGTAAATATGTGGATATCCCTCTACAGCATATTTCGGATAATGTTTTGAAGTCTATGAGGCGGGGTGTTACAGGTCAACGGACAAGAGAGTTATTATTTAAATTACGAAATAAAATTCCGGATATTACTCTAAGAACAACATTTATAACAGGCTATCCCAATGAGACCGGGAAGGAGTTTGAAGAGTTATGCGAATTTGTGAGAGAGATTAGATTTGACCGTATCGGAGTTTTTACTTTTTCAATGGAAGAAAATACATCCAGCTTTATATTAGGCGATCCGGTTTCTGAAAAAATTAAACGGAGACGTAAAGACATATTGATGGAAATCCAAAAAGAGATTTCCACGGAAAGAAACAAAGACTTTATTGGTAAACAACTTAAGGTGTTGATTGAAAGAATCGAAGGAAAATTTTTTGTAGCCCGCTCATTTAGAGACGCGCCTGAAGTTGATGGGGAAGTTTTAATTCCCTTTAATGGATATGATGTTGAAGGAGGGAACTTTTATGATGTTGAAATTACCGGTGCAAATGAGTATGATTTGTTTGCAAAACTAATTAATAACTAAAGTTACGCAAATGATATTTAATATTAACCTCCG
>PLNZ01000247.1:0-956 GCA_003142915.1 Ignavibacteriales bacterium
ATCCATTTGGGAGACATCCCTATGGGAAAAGCCGGGTATGTTTTGTAATAAATAGTCCCCGACACAAATCCACCTAGCGGCGGACAGGTGTCGGGGCTAATTTAAATATTTTTTGCGTAACATGAATAAAGTAAAAAGTTAGACGAAATGAGTTTTGTTTTTAAAATATTTGTGGATTTTGACGGGACTATATCAAAAGTTGATGTTGGCGATTCAATTTTTAGAAAATTTGCAGACAAGGAAAAAGTTGATGGGATAATTACCAAGCTTTTAAATGATGAAATATCTGCAAAACAATCCTGGTCATCTTTATGTGATATAGCCGGTAATATTAATAAAGATGAATTTGATAAGTTTATTAATTCGATAGAGATAGATAAGTCTTTCCATGAGCTTGTTGATTACTCTAAAGTTAATAACATTGAGCTATTCGTTCTAAGCGATGGTTTTGATTACTATATTAATAGAATATTGGGAAAAGAGAATATAAACAGCTTAACAATTTATTCAAACAAATTGACAATTAATGCATCCGGTAAATTAATACCTGAATTTCCATATCTTGATGAAGGCTGCACAAGTTCAGCTAATTGTAAAAGGAATCATATTATAAACCATAGCAGCGATGAAGATTATACGATTTTTATTGGCGACGGGAATTCCGATAAATTCACGGCAGAATTTTGTGATTTTATATTTGCCAAAGATGATTTGCTTAAATATTGCGAGCGGGAAAGAATAACATATTTCCCATTCAAGGATTTCCATGATATAGTAATAAAAGTAAAGCAGCTCGCATCAAAAAAGAGATTAAAGAAACGCCATCAGGCTGAATTAAAACGAAGAGAAGTTTATATGATGGAATAATCTGAGGTATATAGTTTACCCATAGTTATAGATATTTATATACCGGTAAACAATTCAAAATAAAACAACACACAACAAAGAATGTCAAA
>PLNZ01000247.1:980-17431 GCA_003142915.1 Ignavibacteriales bacterium
AGATTTTGGGGAGTAAGCTGGGCCGGAAGTGAAACGCGTACAACAGGCAGTGTAGGCGGCACATACTTAATTATCAGCGGACCATTTGCCCACGTTCGTAATCCATTGTATGTGGGAAATATTTTAATATACCTGGGGCTTGGAATTATGTCATTTTCAATTTTCCCTTATCTTCAAATTGCTGCATTAATCTTCTTTTTTGTGCAGTATTATTATATAATAAAAGAAGAAGAAGGATATTTGAGAAAAACATATGGAAAAGATTATGAGGATTACACTAAAAGTGTTCCGAGCTTAATTCCAAGGCTAACTGCCTACAAAGCAGAAAATGTTGAACAGCCGCCTTTTGATAGTAAAGAAGGTTTAAAATCAGAGAAAAGGACATTACAAGCATTTGCAATAGTTTCTATTACAATTTTCCTTATATGGTATATCAGAAGATTTTAATTGACTAAACGATAACGAAACATTTGAATAAGAAATTAATGATTATAGCCGGTGAAGTTTCAGGGGATATGCACGGAGCTTCTTTAATAACTGAATTAAGAAAGCTTGATGATACTATTGAAATTTTCGGTATCGGTGGTGATAAAATGAGCGCTGCCGGGATGAATATTATTCATCATATAAATCAGATGGCATTTCTCGGTTTTGCAGAGATTCTAAAACATCTCCCTTTTATTAAGAGAGTTCAAAAAGATTTGATTAACATTATAGTAAATAAAGGAATCAAGACGGTTGTGTTAATCGATTATCCGGGCTTTAATTTGAGTATAGCCAAAAAACTTAAGCCAATGGGTATAAAGATAATCTATTATATTTCCCCGCAGGTTTGGGCATGGGGTGCAGGCAGAATTAAGAAGATAAAAAAACTGATAGATAAAATGCTCGTGGTCTTTCCATTTGAAGAAGAACTTTATAAAAGGGCGGGTATGGAAGCAGAATTTGTCGGTCATCCTTTGCTTGATAGAATAAACGAATATAATTTTTTGACAAAAGACGAGCTATATAAAAAATTTAATCTGGATGCGGGAAAAGAAATTCTTTTAATTCTTCCGGGCAGCAGGCTCCATGAAGTTGAAAAAATATTCCCGGAATGTATTTCGGCTGCAGAAAAAGTTGCAGATGAATTCAATCTTCAAATCGTAGCTGCGTGTTCTCCAAATATCGAAGAGAATTTTTTGGAAACAATATCAGGCAGTCTGGATTACACAATAATTAAAGGGTACACTTACGATTTAATGAAGTATGCTAAAATAGGTATTGTTAAATCCGGTACATCTACTCTCGAAGCCGGACTGCTTGGACTTCCGATGGTTATTGTTTATAAAACAAGTTATTTAACTTATCTAATCGGTAAGAACCTGGTCAAGCTAAATAACATCGGAATGGCAAATATTGTTGCGGGTGAAAATATTGCAGTGGAATTAATTCAGGATATGGCGAATATTGATTCTATTTATAATGAATGTAAAAAGATTTTGCTTGATGATCATCTCCTTAACTCAATTAAATTAAAATTAAACATCTTGAAGGGAAAGCTGGGTACTAAAGGCGCTTCCAGGCGAGCAGCAAAATCTATTTATTCGATTTTGAATGAAGCTTAAAGCAATCAGGCGTGATATTTTAAGGTTTTTAGGAAAAAGTTTCCTTTGGATTGCTGCAAGTGTTCTTTGTAAAACATTTAGATTGACCTTTGTAAATAAGAGCGCTATTGATGCTCTTGAAGCCGAAGGTAAAAATTATGTTCTGGCTTTTTGGCATGGCACTATGCTTCTTCCATGGTATTTTAACAGGAAAAAGAATTTTATCGCATTGGTCAGCAAAAGTAAAGATGGCGAACTTCTTGCAAAAATATTGAAAAGTTGGGGGTATGAAGTTGTGAGAGGTTCGAGCAGTAGAGATGGTAATATAGTATTGCATAATATGATTGATTACTCAAAAAATAAGCGTACAGTAGCACTAACACCGGATGGTCCGAGAGGTCCTATATATAAAATGAAAGCTGGCGCCGTAATAACAGCTCAAAAGAGCAATATTCCGCTTGTTCTTGTGGGCGTTGGCATTAAAAAGAAAAAAATCTTAAAGAGTTGGGACAAATTTGAAGTTCCGGCATTTTTTTCAAAAGCAAAGGTTGTATATTCCACTCCTATTTTTTTTAAGAATGATATGAGTTACAAAGAAACTTCGGATATGATAACTTTTTGTGAAAAAAAATTGAATGAACTTCAAGAAGAAGCCGGGAGGTTTCAATAAAAATTGTTTCCGGCGCGTTTTCTCAGAAATGATGAAAACAATTTAATGAAAACACTAAGATACATATTATATCCTTTAGTGCCGGTTTATGCGGTATTAATGGAAATTAGAAATTGGTTCTTTGATAAAAAAGTGTTCAAATCTAAAAAAGTGAACGCAAAAATTATTTCAGTCGGCAATATTACGGTTGGTGGTTCAGGTAAAACTCCATTGGTTATTTATCTGTCTAATTTGCTAAAGAAAGAGGGAAGAAAAGTTGGAGTACTAAGCCGCGGTTATGGAAGGAAGTCTAAAGGATACGTTCTTGTATCCAAAGGTCATCATATTTTAACTTCGGTAGATTTATGCGGAGATGAAATTTACCATACTGCGCTTGAATGTAAAATTCCTGCTGCTGTTTCAGAAAACAGGGTTCTTGGCGCAAAACTATTAATTAAGGAAGCCGGTGTTGATACCATTGTTTTGGATGATGCATTCCAACACAGATGGATAGAACGAGACGCTAACGTATTAATTTGCGAACAGCGTTTTCTTCATGACTTTTCAATCATGAGCCAAAGTCTTTTACCGACTGGTGTAATGAGAGAACCCTTTAGTTCAATAAAAAGAGCTGACGCGGTAATAATTAACAGGAAGTTTTCCGGGAAAATGGAAATTCCGGACCGGTTAAAAAAATACTTTGAAGGGAAGAAAATATTTACGGCATATTATAAGGCAATTGAGTTTGTGGATATAAAAAAAAGGACTCATTATAAAATAGAAGAATTTGAAGGTCAAAAGAGTCTTGTTGTTTCCGGTGTTGCAAACCCGTACTCATTTGTCAACGCATTGGAACAAAATAATGTTGATACTCAGAACAGAATAATTTTTAAAGATCATAAAGATTATGCGACTAAGGAAATTCAAAGAATAAGAAAAGAGTTTTATGAAACAAATTCTCAATCTGTGGTTACCACAGAAAAAGATGCAGTTAAGCTTTCCAAATATTCCAAGGAACTGGATGATATAGATATATTTTTCCTGAAAATAGAATTAGAATTGGACGAAACGGAAAGATTCAGAGAATATCTAAATAATATGTTTAACTTATCATATTAAAAGGGAGTAGAGAAGAGAAAAATAAAGTTAGCAAAATGTACTGTACATTTATAAAATACAGAATTAAATTATTAATATTTATTTAAGATAATATAAATTGGAGGAAAGGAAAAAATGGCTAAACAAACTAAATATGTTTATTTTTTTGGCAATAAAAAAGCTGACGGTAAAGCTGAGATGAAAAATCTTCTTGGAGGTAAAGGCGCTAATTTAGCCGAAATGGTTAATATCGGTTTACCTGTGCCGGCCGGTTTCACTATTACTACGGAAGTTTGCACTTCTTATTATAAGAATAATAAAAAGTATCCCAAAGAATTGAAGCTTCAGATGCTTGCTGCGTTAAAGAAAGTTGAAGCAACTATGGGTGCAAAATTTGGAGACGCCACAAACCCATTATTAGTATCCGTAAGAAGCGGTGCAAGAGCTTCTATGCCGGGTATGATGGAAACGATTCTAAATGTTGGTCTTAACGATGTTACACGCGAAGCATTGATTGTAAAAACAGGTAATCCCCGCTTTGTTTATGATTCCCACCGCCGCTTGATTCAAATGTATTCAGATGTGGTTATGGAAAAGGCAGCCGGGATTGAACCGGAAGAAGGTAAAGGAGTACGCCAGCAGCTTGAAGGTGAATTGCACAATATGAAAGCAGCACGCGGCGCTCATAGCGATACAGATTTGACCGCTGATGATCTTAAAGAATTGATTGAAATATACAAAGCTAAGGTTCAGGAAGTTCTTAACAAACCTTTCCCTGAAGATCCTATGGAGCAATTGTGGGGCGCAGTTGCGGCAGTATTCCAGAGCTGGATGGGAAGACGCGCAATTTCTTACAGAAGATTTGAGAGTATACCTGATGATTGGGGCACTGCCGTAAACGTTCAATCGATGGTTTTTGGTAATATGGGCGAATCATCTGCTACGGGTGTTGCATTTACGCGTAATCCAGCTACCGGCGAAAATTATTTCTACGGAGAATGGTTGACTAATGCTCAGGGCGAAGACGTTGTTGCAGGCACCAGAACTCCAAATCCGATTAATGAAGTCGGGAAGAGCGAACATACCGAACATCTCACTTCACTTGAAGTTGGAATGCCTACAACTTACAAGCAGCTTCACAGCATTCAGCGCTTATTGGAAAAACATTATCATGATATGCTTGATATTGAATTTACCATTCAGGAAGGAACGCTTTATATGCTTCAGTGCCGTGTTGGTAAAAGNNTTGATGAACTTTTACATCCTATTATTGATCCTTCCGCAGAAAAATCTACTAAAGTAATAGCAAAAGGATTACCGGCAGGTCCGGGTGGAGCAACAGGACAGGTAGTATTTTCAGCAGCAGATGCTGTTGCATGGCAAAAAGAAGGCAAGAAAGTTATCCTTGTTCGTGAAGAAACAAATCCTGAAGACATTGAAGGAATGCGTGCCGCCGAAGCTGTGCTAACCGGCCGCGGAGGTATGACATCCCATGCTGCACTTGTTGCCCGTGGGTGGGGAAAGTGTTGTATTGTAGGCGCCGGAACAATTAAGATTAATTATCACGAAAAATATTTTACGTCTGGTGATGTAACTATTAAAGAAGGCGATTGGCTTACACTGAATGGTTCCAAAGGAGTTGTTTATCAGGGTGAACTTCCTATGAAGAAAGCTGTTGAAGAAAATCCTGATTTTGCTGCTTTCATGAAAATATGCGATCGAGTAAAAAAATTAAAAATCAGAACAAATGCAGATACTCCTGAAGATGCCGCAAGAGCGCGTGCTTTTGGCGCCGAAGGCATTGGTCTTTTTAGAACAGAGCACATGTTTTACGGAAAGCATTCTGAAGAACCTTTATTCATGCTTCGCAAGATGATTGTTTCTAAAACGGAAGCAGAAAGAAGAAGCGCTTTGGATGAACTCTTCCCGTTTGCTAAAACGAGCATTAAAGGGGCTCTGGAAGCTATGGATGGTTACGGCGTAACAATAAGAACCCTTGACCCACCGCTCCATGAATTTGTTCCTACCAGATTGGAAGAAAGAGAAAAATTAGCATCGAGCCTTGGAATTTCACTTGATGAATTAAATAAACGCGCAGATGCAATTCATGAAAACAACCCAATGATGGGGCACCGCGGTGTTCGTATTGGTATTACTTATCCTGAAGTTACGGAAATGCAAGTACGGGCTATTTTTGAAGCGACTGCTGAATTATTGAAAGAAGGAAAGAAACCTTTCCCTGAAATCATGATTCCTGTTACCTGTACGGTTAATGAAATCAAACATCAGAATGAAATAATTAATAAAGTTCATGCTGAAGTTGCAGAGAAATTCGGTTTGAAGAAGATTCCTCATTTAACCGGTACAATGATTGAAATCCCGCGTGCTGCACTAACTGCAAATAAAATTGCAGATGTGGCACAGTTCTTCTCATTTGGAACAAACGATTTGACACAAATGGGATTTGGATTCTCACGCGATGATATTGGCTCATTCTTACCGGATTATCTTGAAAAGAAAATATTGCCTGAAGATCCATTCCAGTCAATTGATCAGGAAGGAATTGGCGAATTAATGAAGATTGCAGTTGAACGCGGGAGAGCTACCCGGCCAGAACTTAAAATCGGCATTTGCGGTGAGCATGGGGGCGAGCCTGTATCGGTTGAATTCTGTCATAATATTGGCTTGAACTATGTAAGCTGCTCGCCATACAGAGTTCCGATTGCAAGGTTAGCTGCAGCAAGAGCAGTTGTAAAAGAACTCTCTACTGCTAAAGTTAAAAAAACAAAGTCAGCTCCTAAATCAATAAAGAAGGTAGCTGCTAAAAAGAAAAAGTAAATAATTAAACAACATTAATTTGAGGGGGAGACAGAATATTGTCTCCCCCCTTTGAAAATTAGTTCACATTTAAGAGGTAACGAAGAATGAAATTATCGGACTTCAAATATAACTTACCAAAGACTTCGATAGCCAAGTATCCTGTTTCGCCGAGAGACAAATCAAAGCTGATGGTTCTTAACAGGGAAACACAAGAAATAGGAAACAAAGTTTTTACAGACATTGTTGATTATATGAAAAAAGGGGATGTTTTGGTACTTAATGAAACGCGTGTCTTTCAGGCAAGGCTTTACGGCAAGAAAGAAAAGACGAATGCGAAAATTGAAGTGTTTTTATTAAGGGAATTGAACGCAGAAGAATGTATATGGGATGTAATTGTTGATCCTGCCCGGAAGGTAAGGATTGGCAATAAGATTTATTTTAATGATAAACTCTGGTGTGAAGTAATAGATAATACGACCTCTCGCGGAAGAACAGTTCGCTTTAATCAGCCAGGCAACGTTTATAAGTCAGTTGAAAAAATTGGTTTAACCCCGCTTCCACCTTATATCAAAAGGGAACCTGAACTATCCGATAAGGAAAATTATCAAACTGTTTATGCTAAAATTGACGGAGCAGTTGCTGCTCCTACGGCAGGTCTTCATTTTACACTCAAGCTTCTTCAAAAAATTGAGAAGAAAGGAATTGAAATAGTACCTGTAGTGCTGCATATAGGTTTGGGAACTTTTAGACCAGTTGAAGTTGAGGATCTTACGAAACATAAAATGGATTCTGAGTTTTATGAGATTACTCCCGATTCCGCCGAAAAAATTAACAAAGCTATTTTGTCCAAGCACAATGTTTTTGTTGTTGGAACAAGTACTTGCCGTGCTCTTGAGACCAGTGTTACGGCTGAAGGTTTCATAAAGGCAAGCCGCGGCTGGACGGATAAATTTATCTATCCGCCATACGAATTTAAAATTGCAAGTAAGTTGATTACAAACTTCCATACGGCTGAGTCCACATTACTTATGCTTATATGCGCATTTGCCGGGACTGAATTTGCCATGAAGGCTTATAAAAAAGCTTTGAAAGAGAATTTCAGATTTCTTAGTTACGGCGATGCAATGCTTATTTTATGAAAACTTTTGCTGTCATTCCAGCCGGAGGAAAAGGCAGTAGGAGCGGTTTTTCCGTTCCTAAGCAATATCTAAAATTCAACAGTAAAGAACTTATTGTTTATACACTTGAAGTATTCCAGAAAAATAGATTAATTGATGAAATAATTATTGCTGCTGAGAAACCTTATTTCCCGCTGCTTAAAAAAATTAAAGAAAAATATAAACTGACTAAGATTAAGAAAATTGTTGACGGAGGTAAGAAAAGACAGGATTCCGTATATAATGCCCTGTCGGCAATAAATGCAGATAAAGATGATCTTATAGTTGTGCATGATGCAGCGCGTCCTTTATTAACCGCAAGCGTATTAAACAACGCAATCAGTATTGCTGAGAAAAAAGGGAATGCATTAGTCTGTCTAAAAGCGAAAGATACGATGATAAAAGTAAGAGGAACGGTAGATTCATATTTAGACCGGAGGGAAATATATAATGTACAGACTCCACAAATTTTCAAGTTTAAAGATTTAAAGAAAGCTTTCGAGAAAGCATATAAAGAAAAATTTTATGGTACCGATGAATCAATGCTTGTCAAAAAGCTTGGGAAAAAAATCTATGTTGCCGAAGGATCAGTACTGAATTTTAAAATAACGACTAAATCGGACATCCAAATATTTAAACAGTTAATTAAACAATAGATTAGCAATCTTTTTAACCAGAAACAGAAAAAGTTATTTGAGCATCTAAACATTTATAAAAAATATTCGATAATATATAGCGCAAAGTTTGTATAAATTTTCAACACTTCATGTTAAAAGTGTCATTTGTCATTGAATATTTGGACTAAAAATTATATTTTTGTTTTAAAGATAAAAATAATATAGAAACGATATGTATTTATTAGCAACGATAATACTGCTTTCTTACCTGGTTGGATCAATACCTACTAGTATAATAGTCAGCAAGTTAACTAAAGGAATAGATATAAGAGATTACGGCAGCGGAAATGCCGGCGGCACTAATGTTATGCGTGTTCTTGGTTGGAAACAGGGTCTTTTTGTAATTATTCTTGATTCATTAAAAGGTGTCTTGGCAGTAATAGTTATAGCCCGTCTTCATTACGGAGCGATACCTTTTACAAATGTAACTCCATTTGATGATTTTACTTTAATTCAAATAATTGCCGGAATTGCCGCTGTAATAGGTCATGTCTGGACTGTCTTTGCAGGTTTTAGGGGCGGTAAAGGAATTGCCACTGCTTTGGGCATGCTTTTAATGATTAGTACCATTGATATGTTGGTTGCTGTTGGAATATTTATTGTGGTCGTTTTTGTATCGCGTTATGTTTCTCTTGGCTCTATTCTCGGAGCTATTGCTGTTCCTTTGACTCTGGTTATACGGGAAAATGTTTTTAATGTAAATATCCCCAATTATAGTACTTTATTACCTTTCATTATTTTAGTCTCTTTAATCGTTATATTTACACATCGTAAGAATGTGGTTCGTTTAATTAATGGAAATGAGCACAAATTAAATTTTTCTAAAAAGAAAAGATCTACTCCTTAAAGAATGAAAATTTCTGTTTTAGGTGCGGGAGGCTGGGGTACCACCCTTGCTATTCTGCTTTATTACAATGGGCACGATGTTACTCTTTGGGAATTTCACAAACATTATTCAAAAGTATTAGATAAGACAAGAGTAAATAAGATATTCCTGCCTGGAATTAAAATTCCTCACGAAATAAAAATTACACACGATCTTGAAGAAGCATCATTAGACAAAAACCTGATTGTTCTTGCAGTTCCGTCCCAGTTTCTACGGAGTGTAGTAAGTAATGTTAAACCGTCGGATATTAAAGATGCCATTTTTGTTAACGTAGCTAAGGGAATTGAAAACAAGTCATTGATGACAATGTCACAAATGCTGCGGGATGAAATTCCATCACTTGATGAGGGACAAATAGGAGTATTATCCGGCCCGAGCCATGCAGAAGAGGTTAGCAGAAGAATTCCTACTGCTATAGTGGCGGCATCTAAAAATCATGATACATCCAAAACTATTCAGTCTGCATTTATGACTTCCTACTTCCGCGTATATTCTTCAACCGATCCTCTTGGTGTTGAACTGGGAGGTTCTTTCAAGAATGTTATTGCTATAGGCGCAGGAATTATTGACGGTGCAAAGTTTGGCGATAATACTAAAGCCGCTATTATGACGCGCGGTGTTGCCGAGATTGCCCGGCTCGGAGTTGCAATTGGCGCATGTCCTGAAACTTTTGCCGGTCTTTCGGGTATGGGAGATTTAATAGTAACCTGTATGAGCCGCCACAGCAGGAACCGGTACGTAGGCGAGCAGATTGGCGCAGGAAAGAAATTGAAAGAAGTTTTAAAATCTATGGAGATGGTTGCCGAAGGTGTGGAAACGAGCAGGTCTGCAAGTCAGTTAGCGGAAAAATACGAAGTGGAAACGCCGATAACCAATGAAGTATACAAAATACTGTTCGAAGATAAAGACCCCGTAAAGGCTACCACAGATTTAATGACCCGCGATATGAGGACGGAATAAAGGTTATATCCTTAATTTAATAATACAAATCAAAGGGTATATCCTTATTACTCATTATAGTTTCAACATTTATATTTGTTTCAGATTAATAACGCAACTTTTTGAAAAGTTCATCTAAAGTTCTCCCGAAAGACAAAGTGGCTATATTGTAGTAATGGGATTTAAGGGACTAATGATGTATGCTGCCTTCCATTTGAACTATTGCTGAAGTACGCTTGGGATATTCAGAATCACCAATATATTTAAGGAACCATATTTGTTTAAATGGGTAGAGTAAATTTGCCGTTACTATGCCATCCCGGCGGCTGTGCCACTTTGTGGGATTTCAAAAATTTATTTGCCCCCGGTTTGCTTCCAACATTACACGGTTCAGAGTAACATAGGTAAATGCGTCATGGTGAATTATTGAAAGTTTATTATTGTGCAAATGAAAAATTAGTAATCGAATACACATGTTGTTATTCATAAAATCATAATTTATCTTTCATATTAATGAAATCCGAAGCTGATAAAATATTATGCGGACCGGTTCAATACTTAAAATCTGTTGGGCCTAAGCGCGCAGAAGCATTTAAAAAGATCGGGATTATAACTGTAAAAGATCTCCTTTTTTATTTCCCTTCCCGCCATTTAGACAGGACTACCACTCTTAATTCCTTAAAAGCATTTAATTATCTAATAAACGGCTATGCCGGCGAGCTAACGATAATTGCAAAAGTTGCAGATAAAGAAAAGCTTCGCTTTAGAAAAAAAGAATTGTTCAAAGTTCAGATGAGGGATTCAACCGGATTTTTTGAGTGTATTTGGTTTCAGGGGATAAAATATTTTGAATCGGTTTTTAATGAAGGAGATATATTTGCAATATCCGGTAAACCGGCTTTATCTAAGTATAACAACCTTCAATTCACTCACCCTGATTTTGACAAGATAACGGAAGAAGAATCTTATAACTTTCTTAATACCGGTAAAATAATCCCTTTTTACCGTATACCTAAAGAATTAAAGATTACCAATGTAGGTGATTTAAGTTTAAGAAGAATTATTAACTTTGCTGTTGAAAATTATGCCGGTCATCTGGAAGAAACATTACCTGAAGAAATAATAATTCAGAATAATTTAATCGGCATTTGCGATGCAGTAAGAAATTTTCATTTTCCTTTAAACAAAGAAAAGCTTCAATCTGCCGTTGCCCGGTTCAAATTTGAAGAAGCATTTTATCTTGAAATACTTGTTGCACTTAGAAAGAATAATTACAAGAGCAAGCTTACAGGGAATGCCTTGAAAGTGAAAACTAGTCTAATCCATGACTTCTTAAAGATACTTCCTTTCGGTTTAACAGACTCGCAGTTAAAAGTATTGAGTGAAATAAGAAAAGATATGGAAGAACCCGTTCCAATGAACCGCCTTTTGCAGGGGGATGTCGGCAGCGGGAAGACAATTGTAGCTTTAATTGCGATGTTAATTGCCGTTGATAATGGTTATCAGGCTGTATTAATGGCACCAACTGAAATTTTGGCGGATCAACATGCAAAAAATATCACCAAACTTATGAAATCTCTTTCTGAAGTTTATAAAATCAGAGAGATAAGAGTTAGTTTACTGCTTGGCGGACAAAAGAAATCAGTGAAAGAAAAAAATCTAAAGGATATTGAATTGAATGAAGCAGATATAGTTATTGGAACTCATGCATTATTCGAAGAACAGGTTAGGTTCAAGAAACTCGGTCTCGTTGTTGTAGATGAGCAGCATCGTTTTGGAGTTGCTCAAAGAGCAAGCTTGATAGGTAAGGGAATTACCCCGGATGTAATTGTAATGAGTGCGACACCCATTCCCAGAACATTAACAATGACGGTTTATGGCGATCTTGATGTGTCTGTTATTAATGAGATGCCGAAAAACAGGAAAAGCATTAAAACTTTGATTAGAGGAGAAGGTAACCTGCCGGATATTTATAAATATATAGTGGATAAAAGGAAAGAAGGTTACCAATCCTATATAGTCTATCCTTTGGTGGAAGAATCGGAGAAGCTTGAGTTAAAGGCAGCACAAACGTATTACGATGAATTAAAAAAGACATATTTCAAGAATATTTCACTTGGACTGATCCACGGTAGAATGTCCTGGCAAGCGAAAGAAGAAGCAATGATGCTCTTCCTTGCAAAAAAGTTCGATGTACTAATTGCAACTACGGTTATTGAAGTCGGAATTGATATACCTGATGCAAATATCATTTTAATTAATGATGCACACAGGTTTGGCTTATCCCAGCTTCATCAATTACGCGGTAGAGTTGGCAGAAGCAGCAAACAGGCTTACTGCATTCTTGTAACGAAGGATGAATATATTGCAAAGCGCGGGAATTATGAACTGAATCTTGAATATCTTTCTCAAACTCAATTAGAAAAATACAAATCCGCCGTAAGGTTGAGTTCAATGGCTAAATACAGCGACGGATTTAAGATTGCCGAAATGGATTTAAAATTAAGGGGTCCAGGAGATATTTTCGGAACTCAGCAGAGCGGTTTCCCGGAACTAAAGCATATCAATCTGATAGAAGACGTTGATATAATTGTTTCTGCAAAAAAATCAGCATTTGACCTTATTGGAAAAGATCCCCGCCTGATAGAAAACTTTAACCAGGTTATCCGGAAAAATATTATTGAGCGCTATTCAAACAGTCTTCGTTATGCAAAGATCGCATAGATAATTTTTCTCCGGGAAAATTTTTTAAATACTCCGCGAAATATTTTTATTATAATGCAAAAAAATTTGATTTATAATTTATTTTTGTTATAAATTTGCCGTGTGATAATTTTTTTTTGTTGAGATTGGAAAAAGTTGGCGTCACAAAAGATTTTTGTGAGAAAAAAATTCGATCGGGATTAATTTTTAAAAATAATTTTGAAAAATTTATTTTTCGCAGTGATTGAAAAATCTTGACTTAGAGTTTTTATTAGTTATATTTGTTGCAAAAATATTTTCGAAGGAGAAATTATTTTATTCCCGTTGTTCAATGTAAGATTGAACGTTGCATTAACCTTTAATGTCAAACCAGAAAGTCAAACTTTCCTTGAAGAAGTACCCCCTAATTTTAAAAGTGCAGGTGTTCAACCCGAAAAGTATGTAGACACGTATGCCGAGTGGGATACCTGGGATACTATAAATGCCGTTAAAGATGCTCTTGAGCGCTATAATGACGTAACTTTGATAGAAGCAAACTATAGTGCGTTCGCAAAATTAAAAGAAATAAATCCGAACATAGTTTTTAATATAGCAGAAGGTTTCAACGGTTTAAGCAGGGAAGCTCAGATCCCTTCAATACTGGATATGCTTCAGATACCTTATACAGGCTCCGATCCATTGACATTAGCAACTTGCCTTGATAAAGCCCGTGCCAAAGAAATTTTATCCTACTATAAAATTCCAAATGCAAAATTTGTAATTGCCGATAGTTTGGAAACTGCAAAAAATATAAATCTTGATTTCCCGCTTATTGTAAAGCCTGTTTCGGAAGGGTCAAGCAAAGGGATTTTCTCCACTTCTTTTGTCCGGGATAAAAAGGAACTTTTAAAAGAGATTGAGAGAGTATTAAGCGAATATAATCAACCTGCCTTGGTAGAGGAATTTTTACAAGGAAGAGAGTTTACCGTTGCAATTCTCGGCAACGGCAATGAAGCTGAAGTTCTGCCTATAGTAGAAATAAGCTATAATGACTTTCCAAAAGATTTTGTGCCGATTTATTCTTATGAAGCCAAATGGATTCTTGACACAAAGGAAAATCCGCTTGATGTATTTTCCTGCCCTGCTAAAATTGATTTACAGCTTGAAAAGCAGATAAGCGGGGTTGCGCTGAAAGCATACAACGCACTACGTTGTAAAGACTGGAGCCGGATAGATGTAAGGCTTGATAAAAACAATGAGCCGAATATAATTGAGATTAACCCGTTGCCGGGAATACTTCCCGATCCGGATGAGAATTCATGTTTCCCAAAAGCTGCACGTACGAAGGGATTAAATTACGAGGAAATGATAAATAAGGTTCTTTATGTTGCTGCAAAAAGATATAAGCTGATATGAAAACAGATGCAAAAATTCTGATTTGCTATAATTCTCCTGTTAGCATCTTTACTATATACAACGGCAAGCCCGCATCTGCAGGATCGGCTCCAAACGATTTATCTGAAACCGGCTTTTCCAAAGAAATTTCTAAAATTAAACGAAGTCTTACTGAAAATTTTACCGAAGCAAAAGCTTTTGCCGTTGACGGCAATATAGAAAGATTGATTACTGCAATTAATAATTATTCTCCTGACATTATTTTTAATTTTGTTGAATCAGTTGAAGGTGTTTCAACTTATGAGTATTGCGTAGCAGGTTTATACCAATTACTTGAGCACAACTTTACGGGGAACTTTGCCCATTGTCTTGGTAACTGTCTGAATAAAGAAAGGGCCAAAAATATTCTGCGGGCACACGGGATAAACACACCGGCATCTATGACTTTAAGTTACCCGGGAAAAATTGCCGAAAAAGGATTCAAATTACATTATCCTGTAATTCTTAAACTTTTGAAAGAAGACGCAAGTATAGGCATTTCTGAATTTTCCGTAGTGGATAATTATAAAAACCTGAGCAAGCAGGCAGCTTTTTTACAGCGAACATATAAGCAGGACATACTTATTGAAGAATTTATAGACGGGCGTGAACTGAACGTAGCTATTCTTGGTAATAGCGCTTTGCCTATATCGGAAATAGAATTTAAAACTCTTCCCCCCGGATTACCTAAAATTGTAACTTATGATGGTAAATGGATGGAAGACAGTGTTTATTATGAAAATACTAAACCGGTCTGCCCGGCAATTTTAAATGAGAAAATAAAAAAGAGAGTTGAAAAAACAGCGTTGCTTGCTTTTGAAGCTATGGGCTGCCGTGATTATGCACGCGTCGATTTTCGTTTAAACAGTAAAGGAGTTCCTTTTGTAATCGAAGTAAACCCAAACCCGGATATATCAATCGATTCCGGCTTTGCAAGAGCCGCTGCAGCAGCGGGAAAGCCTTATTCGGAGTTGCTTCATTGTATTGCTAATTTTGCATTAAGCAGAAAAAGAAATGATTCGCAAAATAAAGCAAGCTGACATAAGCGAAATAGAAAGAATTTTGAAAAAAATACCGGCATTCACGTCCGTTGAGGTAGATGTAGCAATGGAACTTGTGAATATAGCGGCAAACAATCCTTTACAAGAGGATTATCATATTTTTGTTTATGAGCAGGATGACAAGATACTGGGATATCACTGCTCAGGAAGAAGACCTTTGACAGACGGTGTTTATGATTTGTACTGGATTGCTTCGGATCCGGAAGCTAATGTTAAAGGCATTGGAAAAAGTTTATTAGAACATGCGGAAGCATTTGTTATAGAAAATAAAGGAAGATGGCTTTTAGCCGAGACATCTTCCAAAGAAAGTTATTTACGGACAAGAAATTTTTATTTGAGAAATAACTTTTCAATAGTGGCGCAGATAGAGAATTTCTATTCTATAGGCGATCACTTGATTGTTTTTGGAAAATATTATAGTAAACAATAACAATTAGAGGCTAAGTCATGGAACTGTGGCAGCAAATGGTCAGAGACAGTGTTCATACTGTTGATCAGCTGGTGGAAAAATTTAATATTGATAGAAAGGTTGCTGAAGATTTGGATGAATTTTTCCAGGCAAGAATAAATCCTTATTATTTAAGTTTAATCCGCTATCCGGGCGATCCGATTTGGAAACAGTGTGTCCCTGATAAGGTTGAACTTGAGGATTTAGATTCGGAAGAGGATCCCCTGATGGAAGATGCTATGAGCCCTGTTCCCAATATTACTCACCGCTACCCCGATAGGGCTCTATTCCTTGTAACCAGCCAATGCGGTTTATACTGCCGTTTCTGTACCAGGAAAAGGAAAGTCGGCGATTATGAAAAAATCTCTATGAAAGGCTTGGAAAGCGCTTTCAAGTACCTTGAAACTCACACAGAAATCAGAGATGTAATTATGTCCGGCGGCGATCCTTTAATGTTGACAGATACAATGCTGGAAAAAATACTTCAACGCCTGAGATCAATGCAACATATTGAAATTATCAGGCTTGGCAGCAAAATGCCGTGTGTTCTTCCCCATAGAATTACACCTCAATTGTGTGATATGTTGAAAAAATATCACCCGATTTATCTTAATACGCATTTTAACCATCCGTGGGAAATTACACCCGAAAGCTCCCGCGCATGCGAAATGCTTGCCAACGCCGGGGTTCCGGTCGGTAATCAAATGGTGCTAATGAAAGGTGTAAATGATGATCCGGCTATTGTAAAAGAATTAATGCAAAAGTTATTAAGGATAAGAGTCCGACCGTATTATATGTATATGGCAGATGAAACTAAAGGCGCAAACCATTTCAGAACTTCAATAGAAACAGGACTGAACATAATTGAAAATCTGAGAGGACATACAAGCGGTCTTGCAATTCCTCATTTTGTTATTGATGCACCGGGCGGAGGCGGAAAAATTCCACTGCTTCCAAATTATGTTATTCATCACGATGAGAATAAAATTATCCTTCGTAATTATCAAAAAAAGA
>PLNZ01000214.1 GCA_003142915.1 Ignavibacteriales bacterium
GATTTTTTTTTCAAAGCTTCAATTGCTTTAAACATAGCCAAGCCGATATCCGCAGGACTTTCAACTACTTTGATTCCTGCTTTTTTCATAGCCTGCATTTTTTCAGCAGCAGTGCCTTTACCGCCCGAAATAATTGCACCCGCATGCCCCATTCGTCTTCCGGGAGGCGCTGTTCTACCTGCAATAAATCCCACAATAGGTTTTTTTACATATTTTTTTATAAATATAGCGGCTTCTTCTTCAGCAGTTCCGCCAATTTCACCAATCATAACGATCCCTTCGGTTCCGGGATCTTCATTAAACAATTTAATAATATCGATAAATCTTGAACCAATTATAGGATCACCGCCGATACCGACACATGTAGATTGCCCCAGGTTAATATCCGATAGTTGTTTAACTGCTTCATAAGTTAATGTGCCGCTGCGGGAAACTACGCCAATCTTTCCGGGTTTATGAATAAAACCCGGCATAATGCCTATTTTGGCTTTACCGGGGGAAATTATCCCGGGGCAGTTGGGACCAATGAGTACCACGTCTTTATTCTTTATTGAATTGTAGACCTTAATCATGTCTGCTACCGGTATACCTTCAGTTATACAAACAATAACCTTAATTCCCGAACTTACAGCTTCCAGAATAGCATCTACAGCAAAAGCAGGCGGTACGAAAATAACAGAAGTATTTGCTTTTTGTTCTTTTACAGCCTCTTCAACCGTATTATAGACGGGAACGCCTAAGAATTCTGTGCCGCCTTTACCCGGAGTGACTCCCGCAACTACTTTAGTGCCATATTCAATCATTTGCTGAGTATGAAAAGAACCCTCACTGCCGGTTATTCCCTGGACAACAAGGCGCGTCTTTTTGTCGATTAAAATACTCATGCTGATTTTTCTCTTTTGTTTGGATTAATCTTATTAGTAAAGATAAGAAAAATCATTTTTAAAATTTAAGTATAAATTAACAATTTATTATTGGCGGGCTTTTCGTTTTTTTTATTTTACCGGTTAAAGTATAGCGGCAATCTAATGAAAAATATCCTACCGGCTGTTAAAGGCTTCAATTGCGCTGGAATTAGAGTTCCGGAGCAGCAGGGAAAAGTAATATTATTTACCGGCTGGGCAAATCTGCCCAACCTACATAATTTTAAAGAATATTTTCTTGTATATAATAGCTCATTTTTAAGAGGTTAGGTTCATTAAACTGGTTTGCAAGAAGCTGCAATCCTATTGGTAAACCCCCGGAACTTTTTGCTACGGGAACGCTGATTCCCGGAATTCCTGCAAGGTTAGCAGAGGTTGTATATATATCCATTAAATACATTTCAAGCGGGTCGCTTGTTTTTTCGCCAAGTTTAAATGCAGGGGAAGGTGATGTGGGAGTAAGAATAATATCTACTTTCTTAAATGCTTCGTCAAAATCATTTTTAATAAATCTTCTTACCTTCTGAGCTTTACGGTAATAAGCATCGTAGTATCCTGCGGAAAGTACATAGGTACCGAGCATAATTCTTCTTTTCACTTCAGAGCCGAACGCTTCCGAACGGGAAGATTTGTACATCTCAAGTAATGAAGAACAATTCTCCGACCTGTAACCGTAACGGGCGCCGTCATACCTGGCAAGATTAGATGATGCTTCGGCGGTTGTCAGTATGTAATACGTTGCTATTGTGAACTCTGAGTGGGAAAGGCTGATTTCTTCAATTTCAAAGCCATTTTTTTTCAGCTTTTCCATTACTGTTTCGATTGCCGATTTTACTTCAGGTGAAAGTCCTTCGCCGAAATATTCACGTGCAAAACCGAGCTTAAGCTTTTTATTGTTGAGAGAGAGATTGCCGGATAAATCAGGCACCGTATTTTTAGATGAAGTTGAATCATTAACATCCCAGCCAGCCATAACTTCAAGAACAGCGGCTATGTCTTCTGCATTGCGTGCGAATGCTCCTATTGTATCAAATGAAGAAGCATAAGCGGTGAGACCATACCTTGAAACTCTGCTATAGGTAGGTTTCAATCCGTAAATACCGCAGAAAGAAGCGGGCTGCCTGATTGATCCGCCTGTGTCTGATCCCAAAGCAACATCACATAAACCCGCTGCTACAGCCGCTGCCGAGCCGCCGCTTGAACCGCCCGGTACTCTTGAATTATCAACCGGATTTAATACACTGCCGAATGCGGAGTTTTCATTTGAAGAACCCATTGCAAATTCATCACAGTTTGTCTTACCGATAATTATAACATCTTCATCAATTAATTTTTGTACCGCCGTTGCGGTGTATATAGCGGTAAAATCTTTTAATATTTTTGATGAGCAGGTTAAAGGCTTACCTTTAATAGAAAGGACATCTTTGACGGCTAAAACGAGTCCGGCTAATTTACCTTGCCTGCCTGATTTAATTTTCTCTTCAACTTTAACTGCCTGTTCTATTGCCTGATCCGGGAAAATAAAATTGAATGCATTTAAATGCTTGTTCGTTTCTATCTCATTAAGAAAGTAAGTTACATTCTCTTTAAGAGAGAGTTCTCCTTTTTTAATTTTTTCTAATTTGTCTTTATAATTTTTATAAGGCAGCAATGGTAATCCCGCAATTCATTTAAATAATAATCATCCGAAGCATCAATCAAAACGCATAGGGAATTTGAAATGATAGATTGAAGTTATTTTACTTGTTTGTCGTCAGGTTTCTTTTCGGAACTATCCTTGTTCTCATCTTCACCTTTAAGAGCCTTTTTGAACTCGCGAATACCTTTACCGATTCCCTGAGCAAAATCAGGTATCTTCTTTGAGCCGAATAAAATTACGATAACAAGAACTATAATGATCAATTTTCCGAAACTTAGATCTTCAAACATGGATATTCCTAATTATTTTATGATTTTTCTAAAATTAAATCAAATCTTCCTATTATATCTTACCGGGTATAATAGAGTAATTATATTAGTACTATTATTTATTTTCCGGCTTACTTTCGGATTTATTATCACCGGCAGCCGGTTTTTTAACTTCGTCTTCAACATCTTTAAGCGCTTTTTTAAACTCGCGGATGCCTTTACCCAATCCTTGTGCTAAATCCGGAATTTTTTTTGAACCAAATAAAATTACTATAACAAGAAAGATAACCAGTAATTTCCCCATGCTTAAATCTTCAAACATAATTTCACCTTTATTAAAATATTTAGTTATCTAACTATAA
Source organism: Ignavibacteriales bacterium (assembly GCA_003142915.1). Taxonomy (GTDB): domain Bacteria; phylum Bacteroidota; class Ignavibacteria; order Ignavibacteriales; family Ignavibacteriaceae; genus FEN-1297. The sequence goes on from PLNZ01000214.1 coordinate 3,194, forward strand.
ATATTACAATGGATAAAATAATTATTTCACCCATGCCTAAGATTCCAAACGATTGAGATTCAGCTTAATTTACACTGCTTAATATAGAACTAAATATCATCTGCCCATCGGTTTTACCAAGTATGGGGTCGCATACTCTCTCAGGGTGCGGCATCATTCCCATAACATTGCCTTTCTTATTCATAATACCAGCAATATTCAAAGTAGAGCCGTTCGGGTTAAATTCTTCGGCATATAGCCCGTCTTTTGAAGAATACTGAAAGACTATTTGATTATTATCCTGCAAAGACTTTAGCGTATTATCATCTGCAAAATAATTTCCTTCACCATGCGCAACAGGTATTTTAAGAGGCTTCCCGGTATTTATGCCGCCGGTAAAGATCGTATTCTTATTTTTAACCGTCAGGTAAACATCTTTGCAGACAAACTGAAGAGATTTATTCTTTATCATAACGCCGGGAAGGAGACCCGCTTCAAGCAGAACCTGAAAGCCGTTACAAATTCCTAAAACTATACCGCCTTTATTTGCAAATTCAATTACCGAATTCATAATAGGTGAAAACCTTGCAATAGCCCCGCAGCGGAGATAATCTCCATATGCAAATCCGCCGGGTAAAATTATCACATTTGAATCCTGAAGATCGCGGTCCTTATGCCATAAAAAAGTTGCATCTGCATTCATTATTTTTTTTAGAGCATAATATGCATCGTAATCGCAATTAGAACCGGGGAAAATAACAACACCGAATTTAGGTTTCATTTCGCGCTTTCCAGTGTGAATTCGTAATCTTCCATTATGGGGTTTGCGAGAAGTTTATTGCAGTAATCATTTACTTCTTTTTCGGCAGATTGACGATCATTGGTATCAACAGTGAATTCAATGTATTTACCGATTCTTGTATCTTTAATATTCGTTAACCCCAGGTTAAATGCTCCTTTTTCAACTGCTTTTCCCTGCGGATCAAGAATCGACGGTCTGCGTTTAATAAGGACTTTTGCTTTAAACAAATTATTTACCTTTGTTTTTTAGAATAAATAAAAAATCTCAGATTTTTTTCGCAAGCATATAAAAAATATGCCGAAAAATACCAAATAGTACAATGAAAACAAAGATAAAGAAGAGCGCCTTACCGGAAGTAATGATGATTAAAATTGCAGCAAGTATAAGAAAACCAAACTGAATTGGTTTTTCTTTTATTCCATTGAAAGTGAATTTAGGCAAACTATCATATTTTATAGTGCTTACCATTAGAAGTGAAAGAGTAATAACAAGCGGGATAGTAACATAAGAAAAAGGAGGTTGAAACCCGGAACCCTTTTGGTAATAATTAATTACAAATGCTGCAATAGTTATTGCCGAAGAAGGGATGGGCAATCCTGTGAAATGTGACTTCTCAAAACCTACAAGCTGAACATTAAATCTTGCAAGTCTGAAGCCGCCTGCAACCATTAATAGTGAACTGATAACAATGCCTGCTGAATTGTAGTCGATAAGCTGGGTCTGATAAATTAAAAATGCAGGCGCTGTGCCAAAACTTACTAAATCGGAAAGAGAATCAAGTTCAACGCCAAGTTCACTGCTGGAGTGTGTTAGACGCGCTACCATTCCGTCGAGTGCATCAAATATAGCTGCGATTATTATTAAGCTTGCAGCATAAAAATACTGTCCCTGGCTCGCGTTAATAATTGAAAGAAAACCGCAGAACATATTCATTGCGGTAAAAAGATTTGGTACAACAGAAGGTGTTACTCTAAAACGGTTCATTATCAGTCCTGCCTGCCTTGTTGGCAAGTAGTGCACTCAAATAAAATTGTTTCTCCTGCCGAAACATGTTCTCCTTTTTTTACTTTCGCCGTCCAATCTTCAGGCACTACGATATCAACCCTGCTTCCGAATTTAATCATTCCGAATCTCTCGCCGATTTTTACCATATCACCCGGTTTAATTTCATAAACAATTCTTCTTGCCAAAAAGCCGGCAACCTGTGTAAATAATATTTTTCCGTATTTGCTTTTAATACCAAATTCGCACCGTTCGTTATTTCCGGAAGCTTTATCCTCGAATGCCGCAACAAATTCACCTTTATGATATTTGAGGTATACCAATTTCCCATCAATCGGAATCCGGTTTACATGCACATCAAGGAGCGACATGAATATGGAAATTTGTTTTGCTTTACCGTTTATAAATTTATTATCATAAACATCTTTAATAAAAAGTACTTTACCGTCCGCCGGTGAAGCTACAACATTTTCTGCTTTCGGAGCTATTCTATCCGGATCGCGAAAAAAGTATAAAGAAAATATAAGAAAAATTAAAGGCAGGATAATTAAAAACCATTTTAAAAAATTATTATTAACGAAGAGACTAACAGAAATAAAAACAAACATAATAATTGCTATTATTCCAAGAGTAGAATATCCGTATTTAGTAAACATCTTTCAGGCGCTCATTAAATTATATAGGTGTTCGGTATAATGCCTTATTTCGGCAGAGGTTGTAAATTTATAGGGGTCTATTCCTTTATTGTCTTTAGTTAATGGAATTACTTTTAAACTGAGCGGAGTAAAATCATCAACTATGAAAATTTTTTCCTCGAATTTGCCAAAACTGCATTTAGTTTCTGCCATTAAAAAACCGCGTCTTTCAAAGAATGATTTTAGAACAGCATTAACTTTTGAGCAAATTCTATTAATTATTTTGAAATCTTCTGTTGAGCATAAATCAAACGCTAATAAGTGGCTTTCGGAAATCAAAGAATCCTTACCATCACCCAAATGAATTTCAAAAACCGGAAGGCTTAACAATTCTCCCTCTTTTTTATTAAAAATTTTTGCCGTTCTTTTATCAACAATATTTAATATTTTTATTGAAAACGGGAATTTTTTGTATTTAATGAACTTGAGTGATGTTTTGTTATGGTTTTTAACAAATGCCACTGGAATATGATATTCTTTAAGATATTCAAAAAAGAATGAATTTATTGATGCGAATTTCTCGCCCAGGCTTTTGATTTTAACCTTTTTGTCTCCGTTTACAGACAAAAAATCAAAGTACTCGATTATGAAATAATCTTTTTCATCTAAAAACAAATCTTTCTTTGGCAAGTCTTCTTCAAAATCATTGATATTGTTGAAATTATTTGATTCCAAGATTTCCTTCGTAATTTTTAGTGTTGAAATTATAAAAATTAGATATAAAAAGTCAATCTAATATATTATATTTACCATAAAATAATAAATTATAATTTTAAAAAGTGTAGAATTAATTAGACAGGAGGCGTTGATGAAGGGCGGAATGCAAGGAATGCTGAAGCAGGTTCAGAAAATGCAGGAAGAAATGCAAAAAATTCAGGAACAATTGGGAAATTTGACGGTGAGCGAAGAAGCAGGTGGCGGAATAATAAAAGCTACAGTTAATTGTAATAAAGAGTTGATATCTTTAATAATTGACCCGCAGGTCATAAATCCCGATGAAAAAGAAATTTTAGAAGATTTGGTGGTTGCCGCAGTAAATAAAGCTTTACAGTCAGCAAATAAACTTGCAGAAGAGGAGATGGCTAAGGTTACTAAAGGAATGCTTCCGCCTGGATTAAATATACCAGGATTATAAATTGCAAATTGCCGAGCCATTAATTGTTGCGATAGAAGAGTTAAGTAAACTACCCGGCATTGGAAAAAAAACTGCCCAAAGATTAGCTCTTCACATACTGAAAAGCGACAAAGAGTCGGTGGATAGTTTTGTTAAAGCAATTGAAGAATTAAAAACTAAGCTCCGGTTCTGTATATGCTGCTATAATCTTTCCGTTGAAGATTTATGTGAAATTTGTAAAAATCAGAAACGCGATAAATCTATAATATGTATTGTTGAAGATGTAAATGATGTTCTCGCTATTGAAAAGACAAATGAATATAATGGACTATATCATGTCTTAGGCGGAGTTCTTTCCCCGCTATCCGGTATTGGCGCCGATTCCCTTAAAATAAAAGAATTAATAAAGCGATTTGAGACGGAAGAAATCCGTGAGATTATACTTGCTTTAAATCCGGATACGGAAGGAGAAGCTACAACCCTTTATCTTGCTAAACTTGTAAAACCTTTTGGAGTGAAAGTATCCAGAATTGCCCGCGGTCTACCAATCGGCGGTGATATTGAATTTGCCGATGAAGCAACTATTGGAAGAGCTGTAATAGGAAGAATTGAATTATAATGATTGAATGGTTCAAGGATTGGTTTGATACGGATGAATATTTAAATGTTTACCGCAGCCGTAACGAAGAAGACGCTAAAAAACTCGTTGAGCTAATAATAAATAATGTTGAATTACAACCGGATGATAATATCTTGGATTTAGCATGCGGCACCGGAAGACATTCAATCTTATTTGCAGAGAAAGGTTTCAACGTAACTGCTGTAGATTTGAGTAAAAATTTACTTTCAATTGCTCAAAGAGCTGCAGATGAATCACATGTAAAGGTTAATTATATCCGTGCTGATTTAAGGCAATTCTCTATTGACGCCAGGTTCAAACTTGTAATAAATTTATTTACCAGTATTGGATATTTTGAAGCAGACGAAGAAAATTTTAAGATAATTAAAACCGCATATAATCAGTTAAATAATTCCGGGTATTTTGTGCTCGATTTTTTTAACCGCAGGTTTATAGAAAAAAATCTTGTGCCTGAATCGATAAATAATTTTTCTGATGAAACAATAATCCAGAGAAGACAGATTGCAGAAGACAGAGTAAAAAAGCAAATAATAATTGAAAAGAACGGAGCCAGGAAAGAATATTACGAATCTGTCCGGATGTTCGGTAAAGATGAATTATTGAATGCTATTTCATATGCAGGATTCAGGATAGATAGATATTTTGGCGATTATACCGGAAATATTTTTGACTTAGAAAATTCACCGAGAATTATTATTATTGCTCAGAAATGAAGCGGATATATCTTATATTATTTGCAATTCTTCTTGGCGGCTGTGATTTATTTACAACAAGAAGTGCAGAAGCGCCTGATGAAGCCCGTTCTGATTTCCAGCAGGCTGTTACTCCGGATTTACTTATTTCAAATTTTGTTAACTCCTTAAAGGATTTAAATGTTCAGAATTACTTAGCGTGCCTTTCCGATCCTACATTTACTCCAAAGAATTTTACTTTTTCTGCTTCAAGCAGCGCATTATCTCAATATCCTGCTTTGTCGGATAATTGGGGTAAAAAGGATGAAGAATTATATCTTAATAATTTAGTGACAAAGATAACTTCTAATCTTTATATAACTTTAACATTGTCCAATACTTCGGAAATTTCATACGGGGATAGCATAGCTTATACGGCATCTTATACTTTAAATGTCCCTACGAATGATGCAACGCTTCCGCAAAATTATCAGGGGACTTTAATATTTTATATGATTCTGAGTTCCCAATCTACATGGAGTATATATTATTGGCAGGATACTAAAAACAGCAGCCTGTCATGCTGGAGCGATTTGAAAGGGATGAGTTATTAATAAAAAACTAATTATATTAATTATTTTTATTTTATTTTACGGAGGTTGTGAAAACCCGTTTGCTCCTGCATTGGCGCTCAGCTCCGCCGGCTCTTCATCGGCGCTCTCCGATCAAAAGACCACTGACGGCGTTTTTCAGAATTTCCAATATGCTTATACCTTTAGAGACACTTCAATTTACGGCAAATTAATTTCAAGCAATTTCGTCTTTACTTATACAGATTATGATTTGGGGTATAATGTTTCATGGGGAAGAGATGATGAAATGAAAACCACTTACGGATTATTTCAAAATTCACAGCAGCTGGCTTTGGTTTGGAATGATATAGTCTTATCGACAAGCGATTCTTCTTCGGCAGAAATCGTCAGGGGTTTCAATCTTACAATTACATTCAGCCCAACCGATGTAATAAGCCTTGAAGGCAGGGTAGATATGTCATTTATAAAAGATTCTAAATCGGGGGAATGGCTAATTTCCGAATGGATAGATGAAACAAGTTTCTGATTATTCTTTGCAAAATTATTTTTGTATATTATTTCAATAACTTACTAAAAATACTTAATGAAGTTAGCTCTTATGCATTTGAAGAATATGCCGGAATTATTGTTTTAAGAGTTGGAAATCAGGCAAAGAAACTTCTAATTCATTTGTGAAAAAATTCCTTTTTGAGTTAAAATGTTTGTTTGATTAAATTAGTAGTGGAATAATTTTTATAGTAATAAATAGAATTAAAATGATTTTTTTCTGGCTAAAAGAAGCAATAAAATTAATCGGGAGAGCAAAGTCATCATTTTTCCTTTCTCTTTTTTCAATAAGCATTTCCGTATTTTTAATTATTGCTTCGTTAATATCAATTCAAATCTCAAATGAATTTCAGCAAAGCTTAAAAAGGAATGTAAATATTAACATATTTCTTAAGGATTCTATAACTGTCAGAGAAACCGAACTGCTCCGGTTACAATTGGAGAGTAAAAAATACATAAATACGATTAATTATATAAGCAAAGATGAAGCAGCAAAGAATTTCATAAAGGAAACGGGTGAAGATTTTAGGAAACAACTTGATTATAATCCTCTCCCATCCTCATTCCAGGTTACCCTTAATGATAAGTATGTTGAAAAAGATTCCCTGAATAAAATTATAAATTCGCTGTCTCAATTAACAGGCGTGGATGATGTTGTCTTTCAGCAGGAATTTGTATACGGAGTTTTATCACAAATAGATAAAGTAAGAAAATATATTTTTGTAATTACCGCCATCCTGTTTTTTATTGCGATTTATATTATTTACAGTACCATAAAGCTGATTATAAAGTCAAAATATGAAGAACTGGAAACAATGAAATTGGTCGGCGCTAAGCTGTCAACTATAAAAATGCCTATTGTTCTTAACGGGATTATAATAGGTCTTTTAGCGGGAATTATTTCATTAGCGGTATTCTATTCCTTATTCTATTATTTTGGAAATTTAATTGAATTAAGAAGATTTTTTAATTTTAACGGCGGCTTATATATTGTTGTTGCACTCTTAATTGGTCCGGTTATTGGCTCCCTGGTCAGCCTGATCTCATTGCGAAAAATTACTTTGAAGATTTGAAGCGATTGAATTATTTCCTTTTGTTTAAACAAACAGAGAATTTAAGCCTTGGGATTCATTTATATTTCCGACTTGGTTGACGGTATTTTTAAATGCTTCCTCATAGCCCAAAGTATGCTCATCTCCTTCCCGTTTTCTTCCTGCCATTTAATTGCTTGCAGAAAGGTTAATATTTTGATATGTCAATTTTAATATATTTTCATAAGTTTAAATAGTTGTGTAATTTTACATTTAATATTTCAATTTCTTCAATTATGTTACTATATAAAAATTCCCAATAAACGAAGAGAGGCTTAAATGTGTGGAATTATCGGCTATATCGGTGAAAAGAATTGTGTTCCTATTTTGATTAATGGATTGAAAAGATTGGAATACCGCGGTTATGATTCTGCCGGTATTGCAATAATACAGAATGATTACTCGCTTGTTATTAAGAATAAAGGGAAGGTTTCACTTCTCGAGGATAAAATTGAAAGTTTACATTTGGAAGCAAAACTTGGAATTGGTCATACAAGATGGGCTACACATGGCGTTCCAAATGAAATAAATGCTCACCCTCATTTTAACACTGCAAAGAATCTTTTTGTTATTCATAACGGGATAATAGAAAATTTCAGAACGCTTAGAGCAGGATTGGAAAATTTCGGCTATAAGTTTATAACTGAAACCGATTCGGAAGTTTTGCCGCATTTAATAGACAGTTTTCTACGCAAAGGACATCCGCTCTTCAAATCAGTTCAACTGGCTTTGAGTGAAGTGGAAGGCACATACGGCATTGCAGTTATTTATGAAAAGGAACCGGATAAAATAATTGCCGCCAGAAAAGGCTCGCCGCTGGTTGTTGGAATAGGCGATAATGAAAATTTTGTCGCTTCCGACGTATCTGCAATTTTAGCGTATACAAAACAAATTGTTTATCTTGAAGACGGCGAAGTAGTGGAGATAAGCCGGAATCATATCACAACAAAAACAGTTCTTGATAAAGAAATTGAAAAAGAAGTTCATGAAGTAACAATGAGCCTTGATGAAATAGACAGAGGGGGGTATCCCCACTTTATGCTGAAAGAAATTATGGAGCAGGCTGAATCTGTATGCAACTCAATGCGCGGCAGGCTGATTATAGATAAAGGTA
>PLNZ01000333.1 GCA_003142915.1 Ignavibacteriales bacterium
CCGACAGCTAAAGAGATAGCGTCAGGGGCTCCCGCTCTTGCCATTGCAGTGAAAGCTCTAATCATTCCAAGAACAGTACCGAGAAGGCCGACCATTGTTGCAATTGAAGCGATTGTTGAGAGAGCAATTAAATTCTTTTCTAATAAAGGAGTTTCAAGCATTGTAGCTTCTTCTACTGCTCTTTGTACTTCAACAAGCAGTTTTTCTGATTCAACATTTTTGCCTTTGGCAGTTAGTTCTTTATACCTGCTAAGAGACGCTTTAATAATATTTGCAACGGAACCTCTTTGTTTGTCGCAGAGTTCAAGCGCAGCATCATATTCACTGTTATCAAGGTATACTACAATATCTTTGAAAAAAGCTGGCACAGGTCTTTTTCCACCTGCTTTTTTAAGAGAAAAAATTCTTTCGAAAATAATTGCAACGTCCATTATCGAAAGAGCAATTAAAAGAACAACAAGAGGGCCGCCGGTATATATATTAGCTAATATATTACCTGGAATTGGTACTGTACGTAGCTCACCGTTTGCAAAGTTTGCCGGGTTACCCAAAATGTACACAAAAATTACATAAGCTACAGCAAATGCTAATACTGTAACGATAGTGATAAACACAGATTGTTTCATGGGTCGTATGTCTCCATTTTTTGTTCAAGTGTTAAACAGTTAATTAAACGCCATCAAATATCAAACAGCGTGCCGCAATATTATCTAATTTTTTGCATAGAAAAAAGTATTTTTAACCAAAAACCTTAATTAATTTTTATTCATTATTTCAAAATGAAATCAAATTTTAGAATCCTTTGAAAATAAAAGGTTTCCGGCGTTTCAAATTGAAACAGATAAATCTTAAATAATTCGATCTGAAATCATTTTAAGCTAAATTTTGTATTCTTTTCTCTTTCTCCAGAGAGTTGTAAGTGATATTCCAAGTATTTGTGAAGCTTCTTTAGGGTTAGGATGGTTTTTAAGGATTTCTATAATGTAGTTTTTTTCAACTTCGTTTAATGTGGGCATTAGAACAGTGAATTGTTTTTCATTTGTATGGAAAATTTCATTCGGGAAATATTCAGGCTTTAAAATATTATCTTTTGCNNTCAGCAAGGCGGGGTATGTCTTCTTTCCTGTCTCTAAGGGAAGGAAGTTTTATTCTTATGCCGCTTAAACGGTAATAAAAATCTTCACGCAGATCACCGGATTTAATATCTTCATCAATGTTCCTGTTGGTAGCGCTGATTATTCTAACATTTATTTTTCTTGTAATATTTTCACCAACCCGTTCAAATTCCATATTCTGAAGGAACCGCAAAAGCTTTACCTGCATCGGTTTTGCAAGTTCACCAACTTCATCCAGGAAAACCGTACCCTGATCTCCCATTTCAAATCTGCCTATCCTGTCTTTCAGCGCTCCCGTATATGAACCTTTTATATGCCCGAATATTTCACTTTCAAATAAGCTTTCAGGTATTGCCGCACAATTTATGGGAACGAATGAATTATAATTTCTTTTACTGTTTGCATGAATATAACGCGCAAGTATTTCCTTGCCTGTTCCGCTTTCACCTTCAATGAGGACAGGAAGATCGCTGTTGGCAATATCTTTTGATAGTTTTAATATTTCTCTCATCTGGAAGCATTGGGTAATTATTTCACCATCAACATAATTCTCTTCAACCTGAGCTCTTAATCCCTGAACTTCCTTTAGGAGGATATGATGCTCAAAGACTCTTTCGGTAAGATGAATAAACTCTTTATGAGTAAACGGCTTTGTAATATAGTCGTAAGCGCCGCCTTTAATAGCTTCAACAGCGGTTTCAATCGAGCCGTGAGCAGTCATTAAAACCGTGGTAGTGTCCGGGGAAATAATTTTAAGCCGGGCTAATGTCTGTAATCCGTCTATAGGCTCCATCTTAAGATCAATGAAGGCAATGTCAAAATAAATTTCCTGTGCTCTTTTTAAGGCATCTAAAGGGTTGCTGAAAATTTCGGGTGTAAAATTTTGAGAGCTTAAAGAAAGTTCAATCACTTTAAGAATATTTATTTCGTCATCTACTACTAAGATTTTTCCTTTATCCATTTCTTAACACCGGAATTTTAATTTCAAATTTACTTCCTTTGCCGGGCTTGCTCCAAACATTTATTGAACCCTGGTGCAGTTCTATTATTTCCTTTGCTATAGTTAAACCTAAACCTACACTGCCGGGCTTGCTACCGCTTACCTGGACAAATTTATCAAAAATTTTGTCTATAAACTCGGGATTGATTCCCCGACCGGTATCAGAAATTGATATTACGAGGTTAAATTCTTCTGCAATTGCATTTATTGAAATCTCTCCACCCTTATCGGTAAACTTAATTGAATTCCCAATAAAGTTGCTTATTGCTCTATTGAGATAATCATAATCGGCAGAAATTATTGGTAAATCTCCGTTTCCGAAATATTCAATCCTGACATTCTTTCCCTTGCACTGAAGCGAGAAGGATTCTATACATTCTTTTAACAGCAGATTGATGTTAACAGGTTTGAAATCCAGGTTTATTCCGCCGGATTCTATCCTTGAAAGTTCGAGTATCTCTTTGACCAGTTTGTTTAAGCGGTCATAATCTGACTTCATTGAAGTAATAAGTTCAAACTGCTTATCGGAAAGCTTGCCTGCAACGCCATCGCCTAATATTCCCACTGCCATACCGATTGAGGTAAGCGGCGTTTTAAGCTCGTGTGATATTTTTGCTACGAACTCTGATTTTAGCCTGTCAAGTTCTTCATACTTAGTTATATCGCTGAATATAATTAATGCAGAGTTTCCGGTAGACATAGATTCTGCAATATCATTTTCGGGAAGATAAATGAGTGAATATTTTAAGTTGAAATACCTTACATTTCCATCGGGATCTACGAAGCGGTACGTAGTTTCCTGGTTATCTTGTGAACCTCTTGAAATAAAGGATCTGATATTTTCACAAATTTTATCTTCCCTGATAATTTCCTTTAGAAAGGAATTTTCACTTTCCGGCATTTCGAATTCCGAAGCGAATGCTTTATTAGCAAGCGTAATATGCAGATCGCTGTCTACCATTAAAACAGGATCGTTTATACTTTCAAATATAATTTCCGACTTTCTCTTTTCATAAAGAATCTTATTTATATTAAGCTTTTCATACCGCTTTAACCTGCCCACCATGCTGTTGAACTCATCCGCCAAGATACCTATCTCGTCGGAATCACCGGTTTGAATTTTCTGATCAAAATTGCCTGCGGAAATATGTTTAACAGAACGCGTTAAATCCTTAACCGGTTTAACAATGAATTCTGAGAATCTGGTGCTGAAAACAAGAGTTAAAACGGTTCCGAAAATTGCAAGGAACAGCATTGTAAAGGCGGCAATTCTTGTTATTGATTGTATATTTTCTTCCGCCCTTTGTATAAAATTATGATTTGTTTCAAACAACTGATACAACTTATTTTTTATTGTGTTTGACAAGTTTATTGATTTTGTATACTCATCTTCATGTTCAAATTTGTTTTGATAATTCAGAGGGGATGCAATTAAATAATTTATTTCGGTTATAAATATGCTGTATTGATCATTCAGGCTGTCGAGAATTGAAATCTCATCAGGTGTAGAAGCAGCCTGGCGGGCTTTTTCGTACCAGAAATAAAAATCCTGTTTTGCCGTCTCGAATTGTTT
>PLNZ01000401.1 GCA_003142915.1 Ignavibacteriales bacterium
ATTGTCAATGCCCATAGCAAGAGCTTTCCGCAATGTTTCTTTATTAGCATCACCGCCAAGACTAATTGCGACTGTTTCGCCGCCTGTTTTTTCTTTCGTCTTTAATGCCTCTTCGATAGCAAATTCATCATATGGATTAACGACGTATGTGATGCCGGTCTGATCTATAGTTTTGCCGTCCCCGCCGATATTAATTTTTGATGCAGTATCGGGGACATGACTGACGCAAACAGCGATCTTCATTTAACCTCCTGATGTTCGATATTATTTATATTATAATTATTATTTATACTTTACGGGGCAAATATAATTAAAATTTATTTTTGCATAACAATTTTATAAATTGCGTTGCAATAGAAATACTTTAAATATGATAAGCAACCCAAAAACCGGTCAATTTGAACCGGAATACGAAGAAGACATTTCAGTTAAAAATCCTTACAGGGTAATTTTATTCAATGATACCTGGCATTCATTCGATGATGTAATTAATCAAATTATAAAAGCAGTTCAGTGCAGTTATGACAAAGCAAGGGATTTTGCGTTCGAAGCGCATGTTAAAGGTAAAGCTGAGGTTTATAAAGGAGATTTGAACAAATGTCTTAAAATCAGCGCAGTATTGGAAGAAATTGCTTTAAATACCCAGATTGTCTCCTAACCCTTATCTTACTCATAATCATAATCGTACTCTTTTTTTATTTTTAATCATAATCTTTATATTTTATTGAAGTCTCCTATTTGAATCAAAATTAATTATATTTCTAACTGAAATAGTTTTCTCTATATCCCAGGTTATTACATGCAAATAGGTTTAGTCGGACTTCAGTACTCCGGTAAGTCAACGCTCTTTAATACAATTTCAAAAAAAACTTCCGAATTATCGCAAGCTAAAGAAGAAGCTACAATTGAAGTCGTAAAAGTTCCGGATGAAAGACTTGATAAATTAACTTCAATTTTCAATCCTAAAAAACAAGTTAATGCTACAATTGAGGTATTTGACATTCCGGGTCTCAAAATGTCGGAAGATAATAAAGTCAAGATCACTTCCGGCTTCTTGTCCGGTGTAAAAAACAACGATGCTTTATTTTATGTTATTCGCGGATTTAATGATGATGGTGTTGCTCATCCGATGAATTCAATAAATCCTAAAAGAGATATTGAATTTTTGAATACGGAATTTCTTTTAACCGACATGGCTTTTTTAGAATCCCGGCTTGAGAAACTGAAAAGAGATATATTAAAATTAAAAGATGATAAAGTGAAACGTGAACTATCGTTACTTGAGAAATGTCTTGCACATTGTGAAACTGAATCACCTTTGAATACATTACAGCTTGATGAAAGCGAAATTAAATTATTATCCGGATACCAGCTTCTTACATTAAAACCATTGGCAATCGCTATAAATTATGATGAAAACTCAATCCCCGATGTAGATAATCAGATAGAACAATTAAAGAAGGAATTTGAAAAATCGAAAGCATATATAATTCCTTTCTTTGCAAAAATAGAACTTGAGCTTTCAAAATTAAATGATGATGACCGGGCTGTATTCATGCAGGATTACGGAATAAAAGAATCTGCGCTAAACAGAATTTTAAGAATTTCATATGAATTGCTTGGACTGCATTCATTTTTCACGGTTGGTGAAGATGAATGCCGTGCATGGACAATAAAAAAGAATTTCACTGCTCAACAAGCCGCCGGAGTAATTCATACCGATTTTTACAATAAGTTTATTCGTGCAGAAGTTGTTCATTATAACGAATTCTTAAAACATGGATCTTTTAGTAAGTGCAAAGAAGCCGGCACCTGGCGTCTCGAAGGAAAAGATTATATAGTTAAAGATGGAGATATACTTAATATTCGTCACAGTTAATATCCAGGAGGAAAAATGTCATCGCAAGTAATTGATGGTTTATCGCCTAATTTATTATGGAGAAGGTTTTACGAAATGATAATTTATTAGCGAGGCTTTATAAATTGAATATAAATAAGGGGAAAATAAATTCAGTAAAAGGGTTTTTGGATGAGCGCGAAGCTCATTATCTTTATAAACTAACCCTGAATGCCAGTAAAACAGGCCCATGCCTGGAAATCGGCAGTTATTGTGGGAAATCAGCGGTATATTTAGGCACAGCCTGCAAAGAAAACGGATCGGTTCTATTTTCCCTTGATCATCATACAGGCTCAGAGGAACAGCAGCCGGGCGAAGAATATTTTGACCCTGAATTGCTGGATCAAGAAACAAGGAAGATAGATACTTTAAGATTTTTCCGCAAAACGATTGCTGAATTTGACCTTGAAGATACGGTAATTCCGATTGTCGGCCACTCAGAAATAGTGGGACGCTCCTGGCAAACCCCTCTGAACTTGATTTTTATTGATGGAAGTCACGCTTACGAATCCGTACTTGACGATTACAAGATTTGGGCAAAACATTTAATCATTGGCTGCTATCTTCTTTTCCATGATATTTTCCCCGATCCGGCGAAAGGCGGCCAGGCACCTTATCAGGTTTATCAACTTGCAGTAGCTTCCGGATTATACGAAGAAATGCCGATGTGCGAATCGCTGGGAATATTAAACCGAAAAAAATAATAGCAACCGCCGCGTTATTATGCCCAGCGCCAGTTACAGCCTTGATCGGAAATTGCCGCTTGAAGATAACCGCGATTAACAAAATCACTGATGGTATTATTAACTACACGGGAATTCGCGTTTGTGCCGATAATTATTCTTTGGCAGAGCTCCCGCAATGCTCTATCTTTAGAACCTTGAAATAA
>PLNZ01000153.1 GCA_003142915.1 Ignavibacteriales bacterium
ACAAACCGTTAGGGATTCTGAAAAAGTAAATATGCGATTCAACCGTGCAATTCAGTTGTACGATTCATCTAAGTTTGAAGTTGCCCGGCAAATCTTTGACGGTATAATAAACATAGATGATGATTATACTCCTCAAACAACAATATCCTATATCTTTGAAGGTAAATCATTAGCAGCTTTAAAAAAATATGAAGCAGGAAAAAGTGCCTTAAATGAATTCCTTGAACGATATCCCTCAAGCAAATATACCGATGAAGCAAAATTAACTCTGACGGAAATATTTTTTGAGCAAAAAGATTATTGCCGTGCTTTTAATGAACTGATTTCTCTCATTGACTCTTTTAAATCTCCTTTTTATTTAAGTTATTCAAAGACAAACGCAGAAAAAATTGCGCTTAATTATTTATTAACCGGGCAGATTAAATTTGTTTATGACAGTTTATCCGGCGGAAAAACAAACTCGTTTGTTTTGCTCGTCCTCGGTAAATCATATTTACAAATAAACCAAAAGGAAAATGCAGAGAATTCATTTTTAGAACTGCTTAAGTTGTACCCGGAATCCGAAGAAAAAGGTGAGGCTGCAACTTTATATAACCGTATTGAAGATGAAAAGCGCTTAACTGGTTCTCCGGTAATAGCAGCCTTGTTCCCGCTATATTCCGCCCCTAATGGTGAAGATTATAAAACAGCTTCGGAAATTTTAGAGGGGATCAAATTTGCCATTTCTGAGTATAATAACCAAACTGAAAAGAAAGTAGGACTGGTAATAAAAAATACTGGCAGAAATAAAGAGCAAATAGAAAAAATAAAAGATGAACTTATCAAACTTCAGTCATTAAAGGCTGTATTAGGTCCTATTTACAGTGATGAAGTTAAAATGGCGCTGGAGGCATTTAAGAATATTGGTATACCCATTATTTCTCCTACAGCTACAGATGACAACCTCACTAATGTATATCCAAATTTTTTCCAGGCTAATCCCTCATTTTTAATCAGGGGGAGAATACTGGCGGAGTATATTTATTTTGTAGAAAATAAAAGTAAAATAGCGGTTCTTAATTCGGTTGATAATTATTCCGCAACTATTGCAAATTCATTTATAAAAGAATTTGAAGACCTTGGCGGAGAAATTATTATCCACCAAACCTTTAACACCGATAATTTATTTTTTGATGACCAAATTGCTAAAATTGCCGATGACTCATTAAATTTGGATGGTGTATTCATTCCGCTGTTTAATAAAAATATTGTCCCTTACCTGCTTTCGCAATTTGCAAAGTACAATTTTGAACTGCCTTTATACGGAAATCAGGATTGGTTCCTTGCAAAGGGATATGAAACTTACCCTGTGTTAAGCAATAAATTGACATTCGAATCCGATTACTTTCTCGATTATAGCGATACATCATTTCAATCATTCAGCAAAAGATTTGCAAACCAGACTAATAAGGAAGTAAACCGGAATGTGCTTTATGGATATGATGCCGCGGAGTTTCTTTTGTCTGAAGTGAAAGATTTCAATGTCAGTCCTGCAGAAATAAAAAATGAAATTACGGCAGGAACAGTTTTTAACGGTTACCATAACCAGATTTCTTTTGATAAAAGCAGGGTAAATAAGTTTGTAAATATTCTCCGGTATAAAGACGGGAAATTTGAACTGGTAGATAAATTTAAACTGAGCAAATAGAATAAAGAAGCAAATTTAATCTACGCTTAATTTTATTCCTGTTCCTAATCATAATTGAAATTCTTGTATGTCTTAGGGATAGATTAAGATAGGGATGAAGATTATAGCTTGGGGGATTTTGTGTAACATTATCCGTTAGTGAACAAATATTGAAAGCGGGAAAGTAATGCTAAAAGTAAAAGATCTTCCATTAGACGACAGGCCCCGTGAAAAGTTGATGTTAAGAGGCGCCCAGAGCCTTACAGATGGGGAACTTATTGCAATCCTTCTTAGGACAGGTACAAAAGGAAAATCAGTAATAAGTGTGGCCCAAGGCCTGATTTCCGAAAACGGGAACCTTGCCGTTATTGCTTCAAAGCCTTTATCATCGCTTGTAAAAAATCCAGGAATAGGAAAAGACAAGGCAGTAACGTTGTTAGCGGCATTTGAAATTAGTAAAAGAGTGATGTCTCAATCCAAATGGTACTCGGAAAAGAAAATTACATCTCCTAAAGATATTGCCGATATTTTCATTCCTCTGCTGAAAGATGAAATAAAAGAAAGATTTGTGCTGGTTTGTTTGAATTCAGCTAATAAAATAATTAAATTTGAAACAATTTCTATCGGTAGTTTGAATTCAAGTGTGGTGCATGCAAGGGAAATATTTAGAGCAGCGATAGAGAACAGCTCTGCAAGCATTATTCTTCTTCATAATCATCCGAGCGGCAACCCGGATCCGAGTAATGAAGATATAGCTGTCACAAAAAAAATTATGGAGTCAGGAAAGATTTTGGATATTCCCGTATTTGATCATTTAATTATAGCGGGCAATACTTACACCAGTTTTGTCGAAAAACGGTTGATTTAGTAATTGTATCAGAAAACAAAAAAAAAGTGAATAAAGGCAACATTTGCTTGAATTTATTGTCCTAATTTATTATATATAATACTGTTTATAAAAATTTATTTTGCAAGGAATTAAAAAAAGTTGAATTTTTTGGATAGGTTTTAATATTTTAGTTCATTAATGGAAGTATTTAATCAATATACTAAAAATTATTTATTGGAGGTTCAAGTATGAAGATTGTAAAAATCGTTAGAAACACTGCAATAGTAGCTGCATTTGTTGTTACTACTGCGTTTCTTAGCGGATGCGGCGGTGTCAGCGAGGCTGAAATGGCACAATTAAATCAACTGAGAAGTGACGTTAATTCTCTCCAAACTCAATCTAATCAATTGAAAGACCAGAGGGCTAGTTTAGAAAAAGAGATAGCCGAAAAACAGGATAAACTTGCTCAATGCAATAAAGAAAAAGAAGAAACCCAAGCTAATTTGGATAAAATGTCTTCTAAATAATGCTTTTAATAAATTCAAAAATTAATTTGATATTGGAGGAATTGTATGAAAATAAGTAGGTATTTACTAAGTATGTTTGCTCTTTTAGTCTTTTTTTCCGCTACTGCATTTGCACAGGAAAAAGAGATGACTAAAGATGAATGGAAAGCCGAAATGGACCGGCTCACAACTGAAAAAGCAAGTTTAATTAATGAAGACAGCGCTTTACAAGTTGATATTGACAATCTGAAAGCAAAGAACATTCAGAGTTATGACGATTGTATTAAAGGACTATATGCAATGCTCGGTGCTTCACAAGCAGATATTGATAATTTTAGAAATGCAGTAACCGAACTTGATGGAAAAATTTCAAGAAAAGAAGGCCCTAAGGCTGACAGGCAGAAAGATCTTGACGCTCTGAAAGCTAATAAGATCAGCGCTCTTCCTGAATTCTTCGATAAAGTTCATAACCAGATGCAGGCTGCTTTGGATGCATGGGTTGAAGCTCCAAAAGAAGTGAACTATAATGTTGTTAAAGGCGATTGCTTATGGAATATTGCTAAGAAACCTGTTTACTACGGAAACGGTTTTGCTTGGCCAGTTATTTATAAAGCTAACCGCGACCAAATTAAAAATCCTAATTTAATTTATCCTAAACAAATATTTAAGATTCCTAATTTAACTGAAGAAGAAAAAGCTAAATACGATAAAGTTAAAAAGAATTACAAACCGGCTCCTGTTAAGTAATTTGCCCGGATTAATGTTCACGTTTATAATTAATTATAAATGCCCTTGTCATTATTTTAATGATAAGGGCTTTTTTTATTTTAAGGAGGAAGATGACTGCTGTAGAGAAACGCATGGTGCTTGAGAATGTTGATATGTTCCCTTTACTGGGGACGAATGATAGTAATTTAAAATTGATTGAAGATAAATTTAATGCTTCCATTACAGTAAGAGGGGAAAATGTTGTTATCAAAGGTGTAATTGAAGAAGTAAATACTATCGAAAAAGTTATCAAAGAGATGGTATATGTTCTTAATACAAACGGCACATTAAAAAGTTCGGATATAGAGACGATTCTTAATCTTACTGTTGAAGGGAAAGAAATTATTAATGAAAAAGAATTTGACTCTATTGTTCTATACACAAAAAATGATGTAATTAAGGCTAAAACACCGGGACAGTCTAATTATTTACAGGTTGCACTGAAGAATGATATTTGTTTTGCAATAGGTCCTGCCGGAACTGGAAAAACTTACCTTGCTGTTGCGTTTGCAGTTTCATCATTAAATAGAGGTATTGTGAACAAAATAGTACTTGCCCGTCCTGCTGTTGAAGCGGGCGAGAGCCTCGGATTTTTACCGGGTGATTTCCGTGAAAAGATTGATCCATACCTTCGCCCTTTATACGATGCGCTCGATGATATGATGCCTTCGGACAAGTTAAAGAATTATCTTGAGAAAGGAGTTATTGAAATAGTTCCACTTGCCTATATGCGAGGTAGAACTTTAAATAATGCTTTTGTTATTCTGGATGAAGCGCAGAATGCAACGGATGTGCAGATGAAAATGTTTCTTACAAGACTTGGTGTTAATTCTAAAGCAATAATTACAGGCGATATAACCCAGATTGATCTGCCGCCTAAAACTACTAGCGGACTTGTACAGGCTAAAGAAATATTAAAAGGAATTGAAGGCGTAGGTTTTGTGTTCTTTGAAAAATCTGATGTAGTAAGGCATAAGCTGGTAAAAGATATTATCGATGCTTATGAAAAATCCAAAAACGGGAATGGTGTTTAATATATAATTTGCACTTAATGGTTGTTCCACTAGAGCCTACCCGCAAAGAGTGTTGTACAACTTTATAATTATATTCTAATAGCATTATCGTTTGCGACAGGAGTCTGTGTTATGAGTGTTGGTATTATTAATCCCAATTTGTTCCTTGGGAATGGCTATGCCAAAAGCTGGGGCTACTTCTGTCTATTCAGCAAACTCATTCGTTTCATTTTTACCATTTAACTTTTCACCTTTCAAGTTTATCTTACTCTCTTCCCAGAACTTATCCATTTCAGCTAAATTTGATTCATTTATCTGCCTGCCGCTTTCATTAATTTTCTTCTCCACATACTGGAACCTGTTTATAAATTTTTCATTTGTTCTTCTTAAAGCAATCTCAGGATTTATACCAAGGAACCGTGCATAATTGGTAAGTGCAAAAAAAACATCGCCCACTTCTTCTTCAAGCTCATCTCGGGTTTCTTCTTTCTCGGATTTATGCATCTCCCCAATTTCTTCAATTACTTTCTTCCAAACGTCTTCCTTTTTTTCCCAATCAAACCCGACTTTTGATGCTTTCTCCTGCAGGCGGAAAGCCCTTTGCAGTGAAGGCATCATACCCGGTATGCCTTCCAGCACGGATATTCTTCCCTCCTTAAGCTTAATTGTCTCCCAGTTGCGTTTTACGTCGTCTGCGCCGGATACTACAATTTCATCGAAGATGTGAGGATGGCGTCTTATCAATTTCTCTTGTATTAAGTCTATTACCTCATCAATATTAAACCTGTTATCTCCCGCTGCTATTACCGAATGAAAAACCACATGCAGCAGAAGATCGCCGAGTTCTTTTTTCAATTCATCATAGTCTTGATTATCTATAGCTTCAACAACTTCATAAGCTTCTTCAAGCGTGGCGGCTCTAATCGATTCATTTGTTTGCACTTTATCCCAGGGACATTCGGCACGAAGTCTTTTTACAATCTCTACAAATTTATTAAATTTACTTCCGGTCATTATTTAATTCCTTAAAATTGAAATATTTGTTTTTGTTTTGTCATTTAAAATATAAAGATAATAAAAACTTAACTCGATAAAAAAGGAGATACTATGGTTGAAGATAAGATTAAAGAACTTGGCCTACAGCTCCCGGAAGCACCAAAACCGCTGGCAGCCTATGTATCTGCTGTTAAAGTTGATAACCTGGTATTTACATCAGGACAATTGCCGATTGAAAACGGTGTATTAAAAATAAAAGGGAAAATTGGCTCACAGTTAAATGAAGAAGAAGGTATTAAAGCTGCAGAAATATGTACATTAAATTGCCTTAGCGTTATTAAAGATGTAATAGGAAGTCTTGATAAGATTGAACAGGTAGTAAAGCTTACTGCTTTTGTAAACTGTGCGGATTATTTTACCAGTCAGCCAAAGATTGCAAACGGCGCATCCGAGCTGTTAGTTAAAATATTCGGCGATAATGGCAAACACGCCAGAAGTGCAGTAGGCGTAAGTGAGCTTCCGCTTGATGCACCTGTAGAAATTGAAATGTTAGTAAAAGTTAAAAATTAAATGATTTAATAATTCAAAATTTTAATAATTGAAAGATCGTTTATTATTTAGCCTTTCAACAATGTATCAATGTAACTATATTTCAATGAAACAATATAAAAATAATAACTACTAATAATCTAAATTTAATAACTATATCTGCAGGTCTTGAGTGAAAAAAATGATTTTACTTCTTCCGTTTATTTTTACATTCTTCTCATGTTCAACAGGAAAATTTATGCTTAAAGATAAAGACAGGATTATATTTTTCGGAGATTCCATTACTCAAATGGCAGTAAAGCCAAACGGGTATATATCATTAATTAAAGACTCGCTTTCAAAAAGCAATCCTTCTGTAGAAATAATAGGCGCGGGAATAAGCGGTAATAAAGTTACAGACCTGCAGGCACGTGTCGTCCGCGATATAATCTCAGAGAATCCCAGTATTGTTTTTATTTATATTGGTATTAATGATGTATGGCATTCAATTACACCCGGCCTACACGGAACAACTAAAGACCAATATGAAGCCGGCTTAAAAGAAATTATCGAAAAGATTAAAAATGCGGGAGCAAGGGTAATACTTTGCACTCCAAGTGTAATAGGGGAAAAGCGCAACGGTACAAATAAAATAGACCAGATGTTAGATGAATATGCTGAGATAAGCAGGAAAGTAGCCTCTGAAACGGGCATACAACTTTGCGATTTGCACAAAGATTTTATTGATTACATAGCTGCTAATAACCCCGGTGATAAAGAAAAAGGTATTTTAACCGCAGACGGTGTTCATTTGAATGATGCGGGCAACCAATTTGTTGCAAAAGAAATGCTGAAGATGCTGGAGTGATTTTTATTTAGTTTACATTTGTGCTAGCTTGGCATAGCCATCAGCATGTGAGTAACTTGGTGGTAAGTGACCATTTGACCACTAAGAGCACTCAGAATCACTTAGTTTATAATTAAACTAA
>PLNZ01000415.1 GCA_003142915.1 Ignavibacteriales bacterium
GGATCAAACTCTTCTATAAAATCGATTGCTAATTCATCCCAGCAGGAAGCAAACCAGGTAATATTTTTCTGACGGCAGTAATCTACTATCTCACCAAACTCATCTTTTGTGAATTCCATTTTATTGCGATATTCAATATAAGTTACTTTCCCCCAGGGAGTATCTCTTTCAATCTCCCACTACTCTCTCGGCACGCATAATTCCGGAGTGCGTTTCTGAAATTTAATTGCATCACATCCAGCAAAGATTGCACCGTCGATCATCTTTTTTGCAATATTTACCAAGCCATTATGGTTTAGCCCGATTTCGGCAATTATAAATACCGGATACCCATCTCCAACAAACCTGTCACCAATTTGAACAACCCTTTTTTGAAACATGTTTTCTCCGTTTAAATTTTTTACCAAATAGTGAATCCGCCGTCAACAACCAGATTAGCGCCAGTCATATAACTTGAAGCGTCACTTGCAAGGAAAATTAAAGATCCCTTATAATCACAGGACTTTGCCATTCTTCCCAACGGTGTTCTGCTTGAGTAATTTTCCACAAAAAATTGGTCCTGAAAATTTTCTACCCCGCCCGGTGAAAGAACATTAACTCTGACACCTTTATTGCCCCAGTAAGAGGCTAAAAACTTTGTAAAAGAGATTACAGCACCCTTTGCAGCCGGATAAGAAGCAGTTTTATAGAAATGCTGTACGCCTTCTTTATCTCTATAAAGTGATTGATCCGGGGCTACAATTCCGTATGTGGAAGCAATATTTATAATGCTGCCGCTTTTCCTGCCTGCCATTTCACTTCCTATAACCTGGCAACAAATAAACATTCCCGTAACGTTTACTTTTAGAGAAGACTCCCACAGCTCCAGCGGATAATTCTCAAATTTCGATAGTTCAATAGCGCTGTCGGCGTCTTCAAATTTGTCATTGATTGCGGCATTATTTACAAGTATGTCTACACTTTCAAAATGAGCCTGAACGGTTTTTAATAGATTCTTAACTGAAGAATAACCGGTAATATCTACGCCAATTCCCATTGAATTATTTCCCAATTCATTTGCAAATTGCCTGCATTTGTTTTCATCCTGATCACAGACAATTACGGAGGCGCCGGCTTCCTTTAATGCAAAACAATGCTGCATTCCCAGTAAGCCAAGCGCCCCCGTAACTATGGCAGATTTATTTTTTAAACTAAAATAATTTTCAATCATAAATAATTAAATTTTTAAATCGTCAAAAACTTTAATTGGATTTTTACGCGGCTTCATGTTAAAGTTATCGATTTTCCTGAATAGCGGCTCCACAGGCTTACCNNACATTTTTTTCATCAACAGCTCTTTTCAATATTGGAAGAACCTCTTCATAAGCGCTTAAAGTATAATCAATATCAGCGTTGCTGTGCGAATAACTCATATTATGACAACCGGACCAGAGGATTCCTCTTTTAATTAATTCCTGCTGAACCAAAGATTTTAATTCAAGCGGATCACCCGCTGATGAATTAAACGATACTATTGAGCGGAAATTATAACCACTGCATTTTGTGCAGCTCATACCAAGATGTAGTGCAATATGATTATAGCCCTCCTTTAATTTCTTACCCTGCGCTGCCAAATATTCCTGAACATTATTGCCTTTCATAAATTCAATTGTAGCTTTTGCAGCGGCAAGAGAAAGCGCTTCCCCGCCGAAAGTGGTAAAGAAGAAGACGTCCTTTTCAAGAAGTTTCATAATTTCTTTTTTACCTGTGAGAATAGAAATAGGCATTCCGTTAGCGACAGCTTTTGAGAAACAGGCAAGATCAGCTTTAATATTAAAATATTCCTGCGCGCCGCCTAAAGACATTCTGAAGCCCGTCCACATTTCATCGAATATTAATACAATACCGTATTGGCTGCAGATTTTTCTAAGATCATACAGAAAATTATTTTTGGGTTCTTCAAAGACGACCGGTTCCAGTATTATGGCTGCGACTTCATCATCAACAGAAGATACCAATGACGGCAGGTCATTATAATTAAATGTAAATGATAAATTTTTAAGCGCATTTGGTATACCTGCGTTACGATCTGTTACTGCAATATACCAGTCATGCCAGCCGTGNNCGGTTTTACTAAACCTCACGGCTTGAGCATTTGGAACTACCTCGTGTATCAGCTCAGCTACCTCCACTTCAAGCGGATGCATCAAAGAAAATGTTATACCGTTTTTTAATTGATCCGTTATTGCATCATCAACAGCAGGAAATGAATATCCCAGTGAGATGGGGCCTATCCCCATATTGTAATCGAGATATTCATTGCCATCGGCATCCCATACATGTGAACCTTTACCGCGCACTAAGTACTTTGGCGCTATACCCTGAATGTATTGACCGGGCCCCTTGGCTAATGTTTGAGTCACTCCTGGAATTAATGACAGCGCTCTTTCATAAAACTGATTCGAATTTGAGATATCAGGAAATTGTTCATTAAATTTCACACCGTTTTTCATTTTTTAATACCTCCGTATTAAACTAAATGAGCAACAAAATTTCTTTCTTTTTGAAGTGAACC
>PLNZ01000209.1 GCA_003142915.1 Ignavibacteriales bacterium
CCCACAAGCATTCATGGGTTGGACGAAATTACCGGCGGAGGATTACCTAAAGGCAGGCCAACGCTTGTATGCGGAGGCGCCGGCTGTGGAAAAACTCTCTTTGCGATGGAGTTTCTCGTTCGCGGTGCAACGCTTTATAATGAACCCGGTGTATTTATCTCGTTCGAGGAAACTGAAAAAGAACTTACTGCAAACGTTTCTTCGTTGGGATTTGATTTGGATAGTCATGTAAAACATAAAAAAATTTGGCTTGAACACATTCACATTGAACGGGGTGAAATTGAACAGAGCGGCGGTGAATATGATTTGAAAGGTTTGTTTCTTCGCATCCATCAGGCAATTGAAAGCATCGGAGCTAAGCGTGTTGTTCTGGATACAATTGAATCACTTCTTTCAGCGCTGCCCAATTCTACTATAGTACGCACAGAACTGCGAAGGTTATTCGGCTGGTTGAAAAAGAAAGGTGTTACAACAATAATCACCGGAGAACGAGGCAATGGTACGTTAACACGCCAGGGTTTGGAAGAGTACGTTTCCGATTGTGTTATTCTTCTGGATCATCGCGTTAAAGATCAATCATCCATTCGACGATTGCGTATTGTTAAATATCGCGGCTCAACGCATGGTACAAATGAATATCCTTTCTTAATTGATGAAGATGGTTTTTCTATTTTGCCTGTAACTTCGCTGGGATTGAATAACATTTCTTCAAAAGAAAGGATTTCCTCAGGTATTCCGCGTCTTGATACAATGCTATCCGGTAAAGGTTACTTTCGCGGCAGTACAGTGCTCGTTTCAGGTACCGCCGGTACCGGCAAGACGAGCCTTGCAGCGCAATTTGTTGAAGCAGCATGCAAGCGCGGGGAGCGCGTTCTTTATTTTGCTTTCGAAGAATCCCCGAGCCAGTTTATGCGTAATATGTCTTCTATTGGAATTCACCTGGAACGCTGGGTTAAAAAAGGATTGTTAAACTTTCATGCCACACGTCCAACACTCTATGGATTGGAACATCATCTGGCGACCACTATCAAATTAATTAATAAAGTTGAACCGCAAATAGTTATTTTGGACCCAATTGATGCATTTGTTATAGGAAGTAACCAAACTGAAGTAAAGATAATGTTACTGCGTCTCGTAGATTTTTTAAAAATGAAAAATATCACTGCATTCTTCGCAAGCCTCACGAATGCAGGTGAGAACCGGGAACTTACAGATATGTCAATATCATCCCTGATAGATACATGGTTGCTTTTGCGTGATATTGAAATTGGAGGTGAGCGTAATAGAGGATTATATATTCTCAAATCGCGCGGTATGGCGCATTCCAATCAGATTCGTGAGTTCAAACTGACCGACCACGGAATTGAATTGCTTGATGTCTATGTTGGTCCGGAAGGCGTATTGACAGGCTCGGCTCGATTATCGCAAGAAGCGAAAAACGATGCCGAACAATTATTGCATCAACAAGAAATTGAACGCAAACAATTTGGATTAAAACTTAAACATGCGGCAACGGAAGCTCAAATTGTAGTGTTACAATCTGAATATAAAGAGGAGGAATCAGAAACACTCAAGATTATCGAGATGGAAAAAACAAAGACTGAAAGGTTCGCACAAAATCAGAAAAAAATGGCAGAAAGTAGAAAGGCAGATAAATTCATTAAAAACCCAGTATAGCCATGAAGAAAAGTTTAATAAAATTTTTTATGAAAGCCAAACAGGCGATTTTGAAAACCCGGACGGCAGTACCACAAAGTGGGATGGAGAAAACCATATTGCTTGGAGTTTTGCTGAACGCACAGAATAAAATTTGTGCGACGGTTTATTAAATGGTGCCCGAAAGGGGACTCGAACCCCTATGAGATTGCTCTCACTAGACCCTGAACCTAGCGTGTCTACCAATTCCACCATCCGGGCAAAAATTTTATTATTGAACAAAACCCATCAACTTACGTATACCTGAAAACCCTTTACAATACACTCAGTATTTCCTCCGGAAGAGAAAAAATTGAGTGTAAATTTACAACTAAATAAAAAGACATTCTACCAACAATTTCACTTTTTGCTGCATATTGCCGAATTTTCTACCAGCCGGAGTCTCCGTCTTTTTCTTCTTTCTTTATTTTGTCACTACCGCCTTTCCCATGTATCTCACATTTGGGCGGGGGATTATTTGAGTTTATAATATCCATTACTACGGAAGGACAGTTACTTGTAGCCATTTTGGTATCGCCTAAATCCATAGTCGTTTTGCAGAATGGTACAGTATCTATACCGGGCGCCATCGTAAAATATTTTACAGGAAGATTTAACTGCTTATATGCGCCTTCCATGAACATAGCCCAGATAGGCATAGCAGCGCGTGCACCCTGGCCGAACGCGCTGCTAAACTTAATCCTGTGGTCGTCAAATCCTACCCAAACTCCGGCAGCTAATATAGGTGTATATCCTAGAAACCATGCATCGGAAAAAGCCTGTGTGGTACCGGTTTTACCTGCGCATGGATATTGAAAATACTTTCTTGCACCCGCGCCTGTTCCATAATTGACTACATCCTGCAGCATACTTGTAATTATTGAAGCAGTCTGCGGTGAAATTGCCTGTTGATATTCCGGTACAAACTTATCAATTAAAATCCCGTTCCTATCCTCAATCTTTAAAATTGCAATAGGGTCAACATGCACGCCGTTATCTGCAAACGTTCCATAAGCTGACGTCAATTCAAGCGGCGATACTTCAGATGTACCGAGCGCAATTGAAGGATAAGCTTCCAGCGGCGATTGAATTCCCATCCTGTGCGCATATTTAGCAACCTGCCAGGGAGGCGCCATATTACTTATTGTCAACCTGCCTGCAACAACATTAATTGAATGAGCAAGCGCTTGCCTAAGAGTTATGTATCCGCCATAGTCATTCTCAAAATTATCCGGCGACCACCCGTTATAATTAAACTTTTGATTAAGCAGCGTATATGCAGGATAGTACCCGTTATCAATAGCAACCGTATAAGCAAAAGGTTTAAACCCCGAACCGGGCTGCCTCCTAATACCGGTTGCATGGTTTAATCCCCTACCGAAATCCTGGTTCTCACCGCCAACCATAACTCTTATCTGACCGTTAGCCGGGTCAAGAGCTACAAAGCCAACCTGGATTGTTGTAGCGGCTTGCTCTACCGAATCTAAAAACGGCTGATTGTACTTTAACTGATTATAAATCTGCGCTCTTTCTGCGGTAGTCTTTGCCAAATTATACCGGTGGCTATCCTTTATTGCGCGGTCAATAAGAGCCGGCAAAAGGTCCTGGTGCTTTTTCCAGTTCCAGAATTTGCTAAATAAAGCCTGGTATTCTTTCAAATGATCTGCGGCGGCTTTATTTGCAATTTGCTGCATTCTTAAATCAAGGGAAGTATAGATGTTCAAACCATCACGGTAAAGATCATAACCGTATTTTTCGGACATAGCAACCATCTGCTGGCGTACATATTCAATAAAATAAGGAGCATCGGATCTGTTCCCGATATTTCTTTCTGCTGCCAGATCAATCGGGTCGTCTTTTATTCTTTCATAATCTGTTTCGGAAAGCATATCATTCTCAACCAGGTTATACATTACCTGGTTTCTTCTCCGGATAGCATGATCATAATGACGTATGGGATCATAATACTCAGGGGATTTAAGCAGAGCGACAAAAAGTGCGCACTCCGGCAGTGTTAAATCCTTCCCCTTTTTATTAAAATAAACCCGCGCTGCGGATTCAACTCCGTAAGCGCTTCTTCCAAAATATGATACATTAAGATACGACTGTAAGATTTCTTTTTTAGTAAAAGTTCTTTCAATCTGAACGGCAGTAATCCATTCTCTTACTTTTCTAATCACGGTTTGAAAAGAATTTTCATCATGCGCTTTTAAATGATAAAGATTGTTGGCAAGCTGCTGGGTAATTGTACTTGCGCCTTCATGCTTGAAGAGGAAAAGATTTTTTATCATTGCTTTGATAATGCGAACTACATCCACACCCCAATGCGAATAAAACTTCCTGTCTTCCGTAGAAATTAATGCGGTTGACATATAAGACGGAAGGCTGTCGATATTCGTATCAATTCTATTCTGAATTGATATTGTTCCGATAAGCTCGCCGTTAATTCCGAATACTTTGCTTGCTAACTGCGGCCTGGGATTTTCAAGCTGTTCCAGCGATGGGAGACCGCTGATTATATAAATAATAAAAGCAATAAATATAACTAACGCTATTCCGCCTATTATGTATAATTTTTTCCTGTTCTCTTTACCGGAAAATTTCTTTTTGTTTTTATCATATGCATCACGAAAATACTTGTCAAAGTTAAAATTTGAATTCTTACTCTTCGCCATTTTAATCCCAATCTACTATTTCAAATTTACCATCCCTGAAAATACCGTAACAGGGCGTATCCAGCCAAGAACCGAGATTAACATAAATGCCGTTTTTATATCTAATATAGCATCGTTTATGGAGATGACCAAATAAAACATAGTCAAATCCTTCGTCAATCTTTGTTTTGGCAGCATTAAACAAACCGTCTTCCTCGCCGTAATCTTTTTTTGTTGTATAATCCCTGCTTGATTTACTGGTAGCGCTTGCAAGCTTTACGCCAAGATCAGGATGCAGCAATGAATATATCTTCTGGAGAAATTTATTTCTTAAAATTTTCTTTAATATATTATAACCAAGATCATTTTTAACCATGCCGTCACCGTGCCCAATAAAAAATCTCTTGTTATTTAAATAAATATCGATGGGCTCATCATACATTATAGCGCCGATTTCATCACGGAAGAAATTCAAGTGCATAAAATCGTGGTTGCCTATAAAGTAATGAATCTTAATTCCGTTCTCGGTTAAATCCTGAAGCGCTGTAAGCGTTCTAAAAAATCCTTTCTGGTAAACTCTTTTATACTCAAACCAGTAGTCGAACAGATCACCCACAATAAAAAGTTCGCTGCAATTATCACGCGCAAAATTGAGGAACTTAACCAGCAGCCGTTCTTTACTTTTTTCGACAGAACCGGAATAAAGCCCGAGATGAATATCGGATATAAAAAGATATGTATCGTTCACAAGTACCTGTATTTTTAACCTATATTTTTTGAATTATAATTAATATTTAATTTAACTTAAAATATAAGCATAAATATTTATTCACTTCCATTTTTTATGTACTGAATTCTTGCAGGCAGCCAATTATCCGGATCGAGTGTGATTTCTAAGGGCTCTTTGCTGAATTCAAGATTCAAAATATTCTGACGCTTATTTATCCTGATAGTTCTATACTCCGTTGTATGGTCGTTGAATAATATCTTCATATCAAGCGGGAAATTATAAGTATCATATTCTGTTTGAGTCTGATCAACATTCAAAGTTATGTTACAGTTATTACTTGATTTATTGGGCTTCCAGGAATAATCCAGGTTAATAATTCCGCTTCCTATAAATACCCACTGCTCGAAAAAACTGCTTAGATTCTTACCGGATACTTTTTCGCATACATTCTCAAAATCCTTAGTTGAAGCGCTTTTATATTTATAACTTTCATAATAATTCCTTAAAATTTTAAAAAACACGGAGTCACCTGTTTCATGCCTAAGAAGGTGCAGTACCCATGCACTTTTTTCATAAACGGTATGAGAAAATAAATCTTTGGGATTATAGACAGTTCCGTCAAAAACACCTAACTTGCTCATCATGCTTGAACGAAGCGCACCGGAGCCGCCGACATGCTCGGCATATAAAGCTTCGCAGTAAGTAGCAAATCCTTCATTTAGCCATATATCTTTCCATGAAGCCGGACCTACAGCGTCGCCGAACCAATGATGTGCAAGTTCATGGATATAAATTTCTGTAAAGAAATTTTTCCCTCCGATAAAATTAGAACCAATTCCCATTAAAGTTTGGGTTTCCATTGCGCCAAACTGCCACAAAAATTCAGCTATGCCGTATTTTTCTTTGATAAAGGGATATTCGCCGAAAGTTTTTGAAAAAAAGCCTATCATTTCAGGCAAATCCTGAAAATCCACTTTCGCATTTTCCAATTGTTTCGGAAAGACATAATACTCAATTGCCATTGTATCAGCTTTATCCTGCGAAATATATTTATCCGAGAAGTTAATGTAACTGGAGGAATAAAGGCATATCAGATAAGTTGAAACAGGATAAATCGTTTTCCAGTAATATGTTCTTCTCGAACCGGAAGTAGTAATACTAACCAGCTTCCCGTTTGAAGCGGAAACTTCGGATGAATCATTTGTAATTTCCATATCCAACAGGGCTTTATCCGACGGGATATCATTACAGGGAAGCCATGTAGAAGCGTAATTTGGTTCACTAAGATTATATATGCAGGATTTTCCGTTTATTTCACCAAAGACAAAAGATGAAAAGCCTGCACGCTTAGGAGTTCCTTCGTATAAAACCCGCACTTCAAAAGTATCCGGCTGAATACCGGATAAAGGAATCGAAAGTCTTGTTCCCTTTTCCGTAAATGAAGAAGTTTTCCCGTTAAGCAGAAGCAGGTAAATTTTCATGTTGTCGTAAAAATTCAAATCAATCTGATTAATATTTTTATCAAGAAAAACACCCGTAATTACTACATCCCCCTTCAACATCTTTTCTTCGGGACGCAGATCAATATTTATAACATAATGAAGCACATTTATTTTATATTGATTAGCGGATGCATAATCATCCGGCGGTACCGGTTCTAAAATCCTGGCGCTCTTTCGGCAGGTAGTATTTTCCGTTGTAAAAAACAGATGCCTGCTCAAATGCAAGTCAGTTAAACTCCAGCCAAGAAAGGACATGGAGATTATTAATAGCGGGAAAATAATTTTATACGTCTTTTTCATCAAGTAAGCGCATAAGATGCAATATGTGTATCAGAAATTATGCAGAAAATTCATTCCTGCAGTGTAAAAACATCCAATTTTTATTAATTTTTTAAAATCAAGCCCTTGCAATTCAGTCAAAAGTTTGTTAAACATATGATGTAAAATTAACGATTTCTATAATTGCCAAACAAACCATATTTAAATATATTAAAAGTAAATTTTTAGGAGAGATTATGACTTTCCCCGGTTCATCAATACTTCGCGAAACAGTCACAATGCTTTTAGCCGGCGGGCAGGGTGAAAGACTTTATCCGTTAACGGCGCATAGGAGCAAACCCTCAGTCCCTTTCGGCGGGAAATATAGAATTATCGACTTTGCTCTATCCAATTGCCTTAATTCAGGACTTAGAAGAGTATACGTACTTGTTCAATACAAATCAGATTCACTTAACCAGCATTTGCTTGAGGCATGGAGCATCTTCAACCCAGAACTTGGTGAATATATATATTCCATACCGCCGCAAAGAAAATTTAATAACGATTGGTATCTTGGAACTGCGAACGCTATTTATCAAAATCTTAATTTATTTTCACAGGAAAAAAAGGTGAATTGGGTTTTGATTCTGAGCGGAGACCATATTTATAAAATGGACTATATGAAAATGCTCCAGTATCATATAGATATGAACGCCGATCTATCAATGTCATGTATTGAAGTTCCCAAAGAAGAGGCGGACCGTTTTGGCATAGTTGGCGTAAATAATAAGTATGAAGTAACGACATTCATTGAAAAGCCGACTAAACCGCCGGAAATTCCCGACAAACCGGGATATTGCTTTGTTAATATGGGAATTTATATTTTCAATTCAGATGTATTAAAAGATATTTTCAAAGAAATGGAATCGGAAAAAATAAAAGCACACGATTTCGGTAATGATATTATTCCGTTTATGGTAAAATCGAACAGAAAAGTTGTTGCATATAAATTCTTTGATGAGAATAAGAAATCTAAGCCTTACTGGAAAGATATTGGAACAATAGACAGCTATTTTGCCTCAAGTATGGACTTAATTTCCGTAATACCTGAATTCAACTTTTACGACCAAAGTTGGCCTATGAGAACTTATCAATACCAGTTTCCCCCTGCAAAGACTGTATCGCATGAAGGGGAACGCGTTGGACGTACTTTGAATTCTTTAATATGCGACGGTTCTATCGTATCAGGAGGTTTAGTTGAACGTTCTCTTTTAGGACCGAATGTAAGGGTGAACAGCTTTGCCTATGTTACTGATTCAATAATTATGAATAACTGCAACATCGGCAGACATGCAAGAATAAGACGGGCAATTATTGACAAAAATGTAAATATACCCGAAGGCTATGAAATTGGTTTCGATCTTGAAAACGACAAGAAAAAGTTCACCGTTACGGAGAGCGGAATTGTGGTTATAGGCAAAGACCAGACTTTACCAGGCTGATTTTTGTCGGCTTATTATTTATAAGGCTTATGTCTCTCATCTCATTTTTTCATGAGATATTTTCTGTTATTTTTCGGCAAGTATTTGCATAACTACAGGCATGAATCAGACCTTAGAATCGAAATTGCAGAATTTACCGGACGGCCCCGGAATTTATCAATTCAAAAATGATAAGGGAAAAGTAATATACGTAGGTAAAGCGGTAAGTTTGAAAAGCCGGGTAAGAAGTTATTTCCATAACGGGGTCACTTCCCCGAAAACTATAGCGCTTATAAATAAGGTAGTAGATCTCGAGCTGATTGTAACAGATAATGAAATTGAGGCGCTGGTACTCGAGAATAATTTAATAAAAGAATTCAAACCGCGCTATAATGTAAACTTAAAAGACGATAAATCTTACCCTTATATAAGGGTGACGAAAGAACCCTTCCCAAGAATTTTTTCAACCCGAAGCGTTGTAAGAGACGGCTCTAAATATTTCGGGCCCTACACCGATGTAAAGAATATGAAATCATCATTGCGGATGCTTAATCATATTTTTATGATAAGAAGCTGCAAACTAAATATTGACGATGACGCAATTGGAAAAAAGAAATTTAAAGTATGTCTTGAATATCATATAAAAAGATGCGAAGGCCCCTGCGAAGGGCTAATATCTTCCGTGGATTATAATGAACGCGTTAACAGTGTAATTAAAGTGCTGCGCGGAAAAACCGATGATCTTATTAAAGAGTTAAAAGAAAAAATGGAAATAGCAGTTGGAACACTCGAATTTGAAAAAGCTGCCGATTTCCGCGACAAAATCAGCCGGCTTCAGGCTATATCCGAGAAACAGAAAGTTGTTAGCGATGATTTTGAAGACCGCGACATCATTTCTATTGCCTATGAAGGGAAGGATTCCGCCTGTTCCATATTTAATATACGCAACGGAAAGCTTATTGTGAAGAAACAATTAAAATTAAGCATAGACGAATGGGATGAAATTGATGATATATACTCCGCTGCAATAAAATTTTACTACGGAGAATTTGTTGATATTCCAAATGAAATAATACTTGAAACCATGCCCGCAGATGCGGAAGCCCTTGAAGGATGGCTCTCGGAAAAAGCATTAAGAGACCAGACTGAACGAAAAGCTAAAGTTAAAATAGTCATCCCTAAAAGAGGAAGCTTAAGCTCACTCGTTAAGATGTGTAAAGAAAATGCAATATTCCAATTGAAAGAAATTCAAATTCAAAGGTTGAAAAAAGAAGGACACGTTCCTTATGCTCTTGCTGCCCTACAGCGTGATTTATATTTAACAACGCTTCCCCGTAAAATTGAATGCTTTGACATTTCCAACCTACAGGGAACGGATTCTGTAGCAAGTATGGTAGTGTTTGAAGACGGCAAGTCTAAAAAAAGCCTTTACAGAAAATTTATCATAAAAGAAGTAGTCGGCCCGGACGATTTTTCAAGCATGAGAGAAGTGATAAGAAGAAGGTATTCAAAACTAAAAGAAGAAAACGGCATCCTTCCGGATTTGATAATGGTTGACGGGGGCAAAGGACAGCTTTCAAGCGCGGTAGAAATACTTGACGATTTGGGTTTTAAAAAGTATAATATTATCGGGCTGGCGAAGAGGCTTGAAGAAGTTTTCTTCCCCGGCAAATCCGACCCTGCGTCTGTCCCCAAAACATCATCAGGGCTAAAGCTTCTTCAGCAGGTTAGAGATGAAGCACACCGTTTCGCAATTACGTTTCACAGGAGCAGAAGAAGTAAAAGAACAATTCAGACCGAACTAACGGCTATAAAAGGCATTGGCTCTTCTACCGCCGAAATTTTGCTTAAAGAGCTCGGTAGTGTCCCTGCAGTTAAGGAATCAAATTTCGAACAGCTTAAAAAATTCGTGGGAAAGAAAAAAGCGGACATCATTATAAAGCATTTTTCGACTTCATCAATTGCCGCCCCTTTTGCCGATAAGAAAGACAGTGTCGGAGAGGAACCAGATTAAAGGGTAAACAAAAATTATACTATCTTTGTTGGGAAACTTTATATCTTTTAGAAAGTATAATAATTTCAACTGTCTTTTATTTTTAATGCTATAATAACGGTCAAGAGAAATGAAAGTTACATGGGGTTTTTTCTTATTTCTACTTTTAACCTTTCAAAATATCTTTGCAGATAAAGGTTACGCCGGGAATAGGATTATTACCGATTCATCTATAACCATGAATTTTTCTTACATAAGGGATACTCTTTTTACTTCACAGCTTTTTTATATTGAAATTAACCTTACAACACAAACCGGTTATCTTCATTCAAGAGACGGCAATGTTAAAATTTTTGGAATATCGAGCGGTACAGATAAACTGGAAGAAGGGATTAATACAAAAGAGGGATTATTCGTAATCAAATCAAAAATGCCGAAGTGGTACTCGCGCCAGTTTGACAGCACTCTAATGCTGAATTGGATGGGATTCAATTATGGTATCGGTTTTCATGCATTAAAATCAAGCGGATACTATAAATATCTCGGTAAAAAGAAAAGCTCACACGGCTGTGTTAGGGTCTCAAGAACGATGGCAAAATT
This sequence comes from Ignavibacteriales bacterium, assembly GCA_003142915.1. GTDB lineage: Bacteria > Bacteroidota > Ignavibacteria > Ignavibacteriales > Ignavibacteriaceae > FEN-1297. The sequence continues at coordinate 10,914 of PLNZ01000209.1, forward strand.
TCTTTATGACACTATTAAAATCGGGACACCTGTTCTGGTTCATAAAGGGAATAGTATAATCACTATTACTTTCACGGATTCCACAAGAGAATTTGTACATTATAATCTTGCGGAACTCAAAAAGGAAATAGCTCTGAGGTATAAACAAATGTATACAGGGAGATATTTTATAAACAGCCGGGAGAATATTATAATCGATAATAATAATATTGGACATCAGGGTTTGCCAATTGGTAATCCAAAGAATATTTTAAAAAGGCAGATAATTAAATCTCCATCGTCATTTGTACAGTCGGTGATTCCTCCTAATAAAGGAATTATGATAATCCATAAATCATTTCCCAGGGAAGTTTTTAATACACAAATAACTTCAAAATAAGTAGGTTTTATATACTATCGGGCTAAGAAAATTCAAAAATAATTATTAATTTTTGCCATCATATGGATTAAAGAAATAAAAATGACAGTAAAATTATTCATACTTCTGTATTTTAAGATTTTTCAATAAAAAATTGGATGCCGTTTTTGCCGAAAGCATCACTATGTTACATGGAAATTATAAAAAGTTTTTTTTAAGTTACCTCTATAAAAGATGGTAAATGTTTATTATTATATGTTATTTATGATAAAAAAAACGACCACATTAATAATCTTAACACTTCTATTCGGCGGCTGCAGTCTATTTAACAAGCCGAAAACTGATTTGCCTGCTTACAATTCCCGCACTCTGAAGGACTTAATTTTGAGAGCAGTAAGCGGGGATACAGGCGCCAACAAAAAATTAAGTAATTTCGTTGATTTAAACATCCCCGTTAATAACGATTATATTGCATTAGTAATAGATAGTTTAAGTGCAAAAGCAAATAAGAAGTATTTTATTGTTTTAATTAATTATCCCAATCCCATATTTAACCGGTTTGCAATTTATGACACTGCTCTGAATATATATCTAATTGATAAATCTTTGAATGGTTACATAAACGAATCTGTTATTAATTTAAATGAGAAAAAACTAGTTAAAATTTCGGAAAGCTTTATATCCAAGGATATTTTACGAATCGATAGAATTTCCCTTTATCAAATAAACGATACTTCAGCAAATTTGTCTTTTAGAACTTTTACAAAACTTACCGATCCCAAAATAGTATTTAATCAAATAATTACGGAATTCTCAACTGAACGGATTAAAACGGAATTGAGCAGTTCCCAAGTAACGCCAATTTCCGGCAAAGCAGATATATTTTTATTTGATTATGCAAAAAAAGAATATATTAGTCAGAGCAACACCTTCGATAATTTTGTTTTAGAACACATTAAAAATTATAAGAATAATTTGGATAAACCGGAAATCACTGATAAAAGATCATTATATGCTTCTATAGGGATAGATATTGATCTTGATACAATTAAAAACACGGGTAATATTAAAAATACGCAGGGCTATACTTTAACGCTAACTGATAATTGGAAGACTCTAAAAGACATTTCTATTTCGGATTTTTTTAAAACCCCATTAAAAGGGACAAAATATATTAATGATGTAATCGGTTCACATATTTCCGTTATTGCCCTTCCTGAAGGTGATTCTTCGGAAAATTATATTGATTACAAGCTGACCAATTCGTCCGCCGGAAAATACCGTGTAAGATATTCAGAGAAGATAGATTCTAAAAAAGACTTTGCGCAATTCTTTGAATATTCCTGCGGCACAAAAAAATACTTATTAATTCTTACTGCACCAAAATATTCTTATGATAAATATAAAGATGATTTTAACAATATTATCAACTCATTTTCAATCAATTGCTGAAGGCAGATCTCTTCTGTTTTTTAAAATAATTTAAATTAAATAGTATGAACATTTATCTTATTCGTCACGGCGATGCCGAAAAAGTATCAACCGGGAAAAAAGATTTTGACAGAGAGCTAACTCTCCCGGGAAGGATAAAGTTAAAATCCGCAGTTCTAAACTGGAAAAATCTCATTAAGGAATTTAACTTCATTGTAACTTCTCCGTTAACAAGGGCGGTTCAAACGGCAAATATTATTGCTGAATTATACGGCGCCGGATATAATATCTTAATAGATAAAAAGCTTTCACCAGGCAGCAGGACAGAAAATTTAATCGAAATTGCTAATTCATTGGAAAGCGAAGAAATTGCTTTCGTGGGACATCAACCCGATTTATCGGAGCAGCTTTCCGATTTAATATCGCCTAAAGGCGCTTATATTGATTTTAAAAAGGGAGCAATAGCCAAAGTTTCATTTGGGAATAAGGTAAGTATAGCCAAGGGAACATTAGAATTTTTAATTCCGGTTTCGGTTTTTAATTCTCCCTCTTTATAGTAAAAAAAAAGGACAGACGGCTACCCAAGAATCGTACTTACCGCTGCTTCCTTCCGGACCTGACGGGGTTAGGCACTATCCTGTTAACCGCTGCCCAAATATTTGCCTTTCTTCATTTAATGAAGGGTATAAAAATTGAAAATATTTCGGTCTGTTGCAAGGAAATGCAGACTTGTTCAATTCATTTTGATTAGAATACTGTTATTGACCTAATTTAATCAATTTCGGATTATAGTGTACCCTAAAAACTGGACAATAATTTAAGGTGGAAAATACTTAAATTACAATAAGCGAAAGGAGCTTAAAATGTCTGGGAAAAGAAAAAACTATAGTGCCGAACTAAAAGCAAAAATAGCCTTGGAAGCAATCAAAGGGTACAGCAGTATAAATGAAATTGCAAGAGAAATGAATTAATTTATATTCAATTCCCTTTTTAGAAATTCTCCAGTAAGACTTTTCTTGTTTTTCACAATCTGCTCCGGTGTACCTTCAGCAATAATTCTTCCGCCTTTATCACCACCTTCGGGCCCAAGATCAATTACCCAGTCTGCTGTTTTAATAACATCAAGATTATGTTCGACTACAATAACTGTATTTCCTTTAGCTACAAGCTTATTTAAAACCCCTAATAAGATATTCACGTCTTCAAAATGTAATCCTGTTGTAGGTTCATCAAGAATATAAAGAGTTTTACCGGTGCTAACTTTACTTAATTCAGTTGCAAGTTTAACACGCTGCGCTTCACCGCCGGATAGCGTAGTGGCTTGCTGACCAAGCTTTACATAGCCTAAACCGACATCATTAATTGCTTTTAATTTTCTCTTTATCCTGGGAAGATCCTCAAAAAAACCAAGAGCTTCGCTTATCCGCATTTCAAGAACGTCTGCAATAGATTTTGTTTTATACAAAACCTCCAGAGTTTCCCTGTTATATCTCTTGCCACGGCACGCTTCACATTCCACATAAACATCGGGGAGAAAATTCATTTCAATTTTTTTAAGACCGTCGCCGCCGCACTCTTCGCATCTTCCGCCTGCAACATTAAAGCTGAACCGTCCCGTACTATACCCGCGCATTTTCGATTCGGGAAGCTGCGCAAATAAGTCTCTTATAAAAGTAAACAGCCCGGTATAAGTTGCAGGATTTGATCTTGGAGTCCGCCCAATCGGCAGTTGATCAATCTCAATAACCTTATCAATATATTCCAACCCTTCAATCGATTTATATGGGAGCGGAACAACCTTAGATTTATATATTTTGTTCATCAATATTTTGAAGAGGGTTTCATTTATTATAGTTGATTTGCCGGAACCGCTTACGCCGGTTATTAATGTAAGTGTGCCAAGTGATATTTTTAGATTTACATTTTTTAAATTATGCCCGTTTGCACCTTTCAAAACCAGATAATTACCGTTTCCCATTTTTCTCTCCTGGGGAATTGGAATTTGTTTTCTGTAAGTAAGGTATTCAAGTGTTAGTGAATCAATTCCATCCTTTGATTCAATTAATTTCTTAGTTTCTCCTGCTAAGCAGACTTCACCGCCGTGCTCGCCGGCTCCGGGACCAAGGTCTATCATATAGTCGGAGTTCTCCATCGTCTCACGGTCATGCTCAACTACAATTACCGTATTACCTAAATCTCTTAAATTCTTTAGTGAATTAATAAGTTTTAAATTATCACTTTGATGAAGCCCTATGCTGGGTTCATCCAGTACATACAGCACACCTGCAAGCTGTGAGCCAATTTGTGTAGCCAAACGAATGCGCTGGGATTCACCGCCGGATAAAGTTCTTGCAGAACGGTCTAACGTCAAATAATTCAAACCAACGTTTAGAAGAAATTTCAGCCTCTCCGTAATTTCTTTTATAATAGGTTTAGCAACAATCCCATCATTACCCGTCATGTGAAGTTTGTTAAAAAACTCTTCTGCTTTTGCGATAGATAAGTTCGTAACCTCGCTGATATTTTTCCCCTGGAATTTTACTGCTAATGATTCCTGCTTAAGCCTTCCTCCTTTGCATTCAGGGCACGGCACTGTGTTCATATACGATTCTACCCATTCCCGGATATGATTTGAAGAGGTTGTAGTATAATAATTTTTTAAGTGATTTATTAAACCTGCGAACCTGTGCAGGTAGGTAACTGGTTTGCTAGTACCGTAAGAATAAGAAAAAGCAATCTTATCTTTACTGCCGTTTAAGAGAATATCCTTTTGTTCATTAGCAAGGTCTTTAAGAGGGGTATCAAAATCAAACCCGTATTTTTCAGCTACAGCAGTTAATTGGTTAAAAAACCAGACAGAACGCGGCTTGCCAAGCGGCGCAAGACCTTCATCATTAATTGTCTTATCCCAATCGGGAATCATTAAATTTATATCAAGCTCTTTTTTCTCACCGAGGCCTTCACAGGCCGGGCAGGAACCATAGGGCAAATTAAATGAAAACGAGTTGGGAGCTAATTCCCGAAAGCTTATTCCGCAGTCCAGGCATGCAAGATGACGGCTGAAAACATAATCCTGAGAATTATCATTTGCTATTACAATTCCATTACCGTAGTTCAAACCAACTTCTATAGATTCGGTTAACCTGATTCTTGAATTTTCATTTACGGTAAATTTATCAATTGCTATCTCTATATTATGAATTTTATATCTATCAACCTGGAGACCTTTCTTGATTTCATGAAATTCATTATCAACTCTCACTTTTAGAAATCCATCTGAAAGAATTTCCTCAAAAAGCTCCCTATAATGTCCTTTCCTTCCCCTTATGACAGGTGCCAGAACATTTATTTTTTTCCCCGCTAATGTTTGAATTATAGAATCAATAATTTGAGCAGATGATTGCCTTGTTACCGGTTTGCCGCAATTATAGCAATAAGGAGTTCCAAGCCTTGCATACAGGAGTCTCAGGTAGTCATAAATTTCAGTTACTGTTCCCACTGTTGAACGCGGGTTGCCGGAAGCAGATTTTTGTTCGATAGAAATAGCAGGACTTAAACCTTCTATTAAATCAACATCCGGCTTTTCAAGCATATCAAGGAACTGTCTTGCATAAGCTGAAAGAGATTCAATATATCTTCTTTGCCCTTCGGCATAAATAGTATCGAAAGCTAATGATGATTTACCGGAACCTGACAATCCGGTAATTACGGTAAAAGAATCACGTGGTATCTCTAAATCAATATTTTTTAAGTTATGCTCTCGAGCGCCTTTTATTACAATAGTATCTTTTTCCACAGGAAGCCAAATTTTGAAAATTTAAAATATTATATTACTTATCATCGGTTTGAAAAGCAATTTAATTTGAGTTGTATCAACCCGTTTTTCTATTAATAGAAACAGCAATTTTTAATGAATAAAGTTGAAGAAATAAAGACAATAAAAAAATCGGCTGAAGTGAAATTTAAAGAAAAAGGATCACTTTTCTTAAGTAAATCTTTCAACATTTCCGATGAAAGAAATACTAAAGATATTCTAAATAAACTTAAAAAAGAATTTTTTGATGCAACACATCATTGTTTTGCCTATAGATTGAATTCTGGTAACACTGTAAACAATTTCAGATATTCCGATGACGGGGAGCCCTCCGGTACTGCCGGTATTAGAATTTTAAATGCAATTGAACATTTCGGGCTTAAGAATTGTTTAGTTGTTGTAATAAGATACTTTGGAGGCACAAAGCTTGGAGCCGGCCCGCTAGGGAAGGCATACTACAATTCAGCAATTAATGTAATTAAGTCTTCAGAAATAGTTATCCAAAAACCTTTCCGGGAAGTTACATTAACCTGTGCCTTTCCGCACTTAAATCCCGTACATAGAATTCTTGCATCTTATAATGTTAAAATACTTAATACTTTTTATGGAAATGAGGTAAAATTCATCTGTCTGGCAGAAGCAAATAAAATAGAAAGCTTTAAATTTGATTTAATTGAAGCTTCTCAAAATCAGATCACAGTTTCAATAAGTGAAATGTTAATATACAACTAATCCGCATTCCTATTTGTCCCCTAAAATATTTTTAATTAGCTTGCTTAAGTTAGAGGGATTAACGAAATTTAATATTTATAATAATTATATTATAAAATGTCTAAAAAAGAAGATAAAAGCCAAAATGCGGAAATACTTGCCGAATTAACTTTCAGTTTTTTAGCTACATGTCAGGAAAAAGAAAACAGATTAGCAGAACAGCATGGACTCACACACGCCGAGTTCAGATGTCTACGTTCTTTCGGGACGGAAGAATGTTTGAACAATAAAAGTATAGCTGAAAGGATGAACTTAAGCCCCAGCCGGTTAACAAGAATAATCAACAAACTTGTTTTGAAAGAGTATATTGTCAGGGAAATAAATAATACAGATAGGCGTAATATGTGCGTTTCTCTCTCCGGTAAAGGGAAACAAATTGTTCAACTTTTAAATCAATCTTATCTTGATATTCATACAGAAATCCTTAAAGATATTGATGAATCGCAGCATTCACCATTAATTACTGCAATGACTAATTTACTTTCGGCTTTAAAAAAATGGGGTATAAAAGTTTAAGTTAATACTTGCTGCAAGTCGCGAGTAAAAGATAGATAGGAAATACATTTCCTTATCTAAATATTCTTTTTTTTTCATTCATATATAATTTTGTCCATTCCAAATCAGACAAAAGCTCATTAATATTTAAAAATCCCTGCTGTGTTAATTCAAAATAAGTCTGTTCGAAATGTAATTTCAGATTTTCTTCGGCACCGGAGATAACCTCTTTTATCTTAATCACCACTTTATTCATATTATCAGAAAAATCTTTTTTTATTTGTTCAATGTTGGTTATCTCAGAATTTATCGTTCCTTTATTAACTATTCGCAGCAGCCCCAGAATATATTTAGCCGTAAAAATCAAATCTTCAAACAGTGCTTCATTCTTATTGTCTAATGCCTCTTCATAGATACGGAGAAGTTCGGCTTTACGTTTAAGTTTTGATTTTGAGAATTTCTCAACTTCGTTAACAAACTCTGATGGGTTTTTAGAATATACAATTTTCATATATAATAGTCTATATTTTCACACCTATCCCAATACCATCGCCAATTGGCAGAATTGTGGTTTTCAAATTAGGCTGTGAAGTAAATACAGTATTAAATTCTCTTATAACTTTCACAGAACTTTTCTGGTCGCCGGGAATTTTTGAAGATGCAGCATAACCGCGCCACAATAAATTATCAACAAAAATCACTCCTCCCTTTTTAAGCAGAATTAAAGAATAATCAAAAAGACGTTTATAATCTATTTTATCTGCATCAAGAAATATAAAATCAAATTTTTTATCGAAGCGCGGTAATTCATCAAGAGCATTGCCCGCAATAAGATTTATCTTCCCTTCCAGACCTGATTTAGCAATATTTTCTTTAGCTAGTATAATATTATCTTCGCTCTTTTCAATAGTATAAACAGAACCTTTCTTTTTTAAGTTCCGTGCAATTCTTATCGCTGAATACGCGATAGCCGTTCCGAGTTCAAGAACTCGTTTTGGATTTACGAGGCATATTAATTGTTCTAAAAATTCCGCCGAATCCCGGGACAAAATCGGGACATTGTGTTCTTCCGCATACTTTCCCATTTCGAGTATAAGAGGATTTGTTTCTTTAATAAAACTTTCGAGATAAGTTTTCTGGAGAGGATTTAAAATTCCGAACATAATAAATATCCTAATTAATTTTTGCCGGATAAATATATATTAATTTTTTATTTACTATTAAAATATTTAAATAAATCTTATTTATTGAAAGGACCGGGTAATCTGACAGATCATTAATTTGAATTTACTTAATGATCATCATTTTATTACCGTATTTTTTACCCTCGATATTAAGAATATAATAATAAACGCCGCTTGCGCATTTCGCTCCACGGTCATTTTTCCCATCCCAGGCAACAGTGTTTTTTCCCGCGGTTGCAACTCCGTTAAATAAAATTTTTATTCTCTGCCCCAAAGTATTAAATATTATTATTTTTGCATTCTCACTTGAGTTTGCATAAAAATCTATATAAGTGTATTGAGAATTAGAATAAAACGGGTTCGGGTAATTATTACTAAGTTTTTCTGTTGCAGTATTAACGTTACTTATAATAGAATTAACAATATTTGTTTGACCATATTGAAAATTATAAGATCCGGTCGATGGTTCACGGTAACTGCTGCCGGCGCTATCCGTATATGTAAAATAAAAACTTAACACTTGTCCTTCCGTTAATTGAGGAACTGCAAAACTGTATTTTAATTTCCCGTCATAAGAAAGGCTTTGAGTACTAGATAATGAAGAATTTAATGAATAG
>PLNZ01000131.1 GCA_003142915.1 Ignavibacteriales bacterium
AGAAAGGCAGTTTAAGCCATTTATCTAATAATTTTAACTTTATAATTTTCTTTTAAATTATTTTGACCATTTATTACAACAATGTCTCCCTCTTGCAAACCGGATAGAACCTCCAAAGTATTATTTGAAGAAGTTCCTATTACGAGATTCCGTAATTTTGCAACACTTCCTTGAATAACATAAACCTGTGCATCTTTAATACTTCCAAGCAGGGCATCACGCGGTATTATAAGAGATATTGAATTCGAAGCCGGGCTGAATAATATATGAGCAAACATTCCTGCTTTCAAAGGATGTTCTTTGCTATTTGAAAGGTCTACTTCAACAGGATAAGTATGCGCAGCATCTCCCTTGCTGCCTATTGTTTTGATTTTCCCTTCAAAGGTTACACCCGAATAAACATCAGTTGTAATCTGCACTTTATCGCCAACTTTCAAATTGAAAACGTCTTGTTCCGAAACATTGATCATTGCCTTAAGGGTGGCAATGTCAACAACCTCTGCAACAGTATTATTTTTTTGAATGTAATCTCCCAAGTCCACATTTCTGGAAGTTACGATACCTGAAATCGGCGTAACAATCTTTGTATCTTCGTAAGCTTTTTTAGAAGTAACATACTGCGCTTCTGCCGATTGTAATGCAAGCTTTGCCGTTTCAAGCTGGGAATCGGTAACGGATTTTTCGGCGGAAAGAGCCTGGTAACGTTCATAATCTTTTTGAGCGTTAAGATAATTAACTTCTGAGGTTTTAAAAGCAGCAAATTCAACTTCATCGTCAAGCTGTATTAAAGTTGAACCACCTTTTTTGAAATCACCAACCTGCGCCGATACTTTTATTACTTTCCCCAGCGCTTCGGATACAATCGGGACATCATTATTAGCCTGAATAGTTCCCACCAGGTTAAGATGATCGGTAATATGTTTAGAACCGACAGTATATACATTAACCGGATATGCATCTATCTTTTCAACATATTCCGCCGCCCTAATCTGCGATTTATTATGCAAAAGGATAACAATAATGACTATGAATGCTATAACAGCTATTGCAAAATATTTTAGGTTTTTACTCATTTTCTGCCTCTTCTTAATTTTCTAATTGTCATTTCCCGCCGGTCGATCTTTCAATCAGTGCTTTAGCAAGCTCATAATCTACTATTGACTGGGCATAATTTGTTTTAGCCTGCACCAATGCAACTTCGGCATCGAGTAATTCAGAATTTAATGTAAGCCCTTGTTTAAATCTTTCATCGGTAACACGATAATTTTCTTCTGCCTGACTTACTGTCTGCTGCGTAACTAAAATTTTTTCTTTTGCTTTCACCAGGTTGTAATAATTTTGGGTAACATCAAGGGTAACAGCATCTTTTAAAGTGCTGTAATTATCCTTCGTCTGTTCGTACTGAGACTCGGCTTGAATGGTCTGTGCTTTTGTTGTACCCCAATCCCATAATGTATATGTTAAACCAATATCAACAGCCCATGTACCGATAAATTTATTTTCAAGAGGAAGAATTCTTGAATTGGGTTTTTCATAATCATATTCACCTCCTAAAACAACCTGCGGGAACCAGCCGGACTGCGCTAAAGTTATTCCGTTTTTACTCGCATTTAGCCGGTATTGTAAAGACTTCAAATCCGGGCGGTTCTTCATTGCTTTATCTATCAACTGATCGATATCTTCAATATTTTCATTTTCAACTTCAGCATCTTCTTGTATTTCAATTTCAGTGGCTAAAGAGATATTAATGACATTATCAAAATTTACGGTTGCAATTTTAACCGAATTTCTTGCATCTATTTGTGAAAGCTGCGCTTCAGATAATTGAACTTCAACTTTAAGAACTTCATTTTTAGTAGCCAGTCCCTGTTTAAAGAAATTTTGAATATCATCCAAATGCGCTTTCATCTGTTGAACATTTTCATCTATTGCTTCTTTTAATTTACCTGCAAGAAACAAATTCCAGTAAGCATTTTTAACATTGTAAATAACGTCCTGTTCATCTTTACTATAATCCTGTTTCGCAGCTAATGAATTGTTCTTAGCAATTTCCGAATTGCTGGAAATTTTAAACCCGGTAAATAACGGCTGTTGTAAAGATAATTTTGCAGTATAATTATCAAGTACTGTCGGCGAAAGAGTATAAGTACCAAATTCGGGAATAGTTATAGTATAAGGTTCAACATTGCTTAGGCGCGTATAATTAGCTCCCAAAGCAAGAGACGGCAGTCCTCCAGCATTTGCCAGGCTTAATTGAGCATCGGCAGAAATTATTTTCATTTTTGATGAGTGAAGTGTTTTACTGTTTTCCAAACCGATTTTCAGACTCTCCTCCAAAGTAAGATGACGCTTCTCTTGAGCGTTGTTCGGATTTGTAAACAAAAGAGACAACAAAACTACCGGTATAAAGCTTTTTCTTATTATATTTATCAACATATTACTCCTTAATCACTTTAATTGATGAACAGAAGGAAAAATCATTCCGATTATTATAACTAAAATCGGTAAAAACATTCATCACAAAACTATATTTCATCTCTCCTTATATGAATAAAAAATCGGTAAACGTACGATATTTACCGGTAAATATTCGGCTGCAAATCATTTTGTTTTTCATCAGCAAATTTGCTCTCACCGGAATTAATAGAAATGTATTTTGCCCTTCCTTCTTCCGTAAAAATTCCTTCAAAAATAACTTTAAAAATTGTCTCCATTGCCTGTGCGCCTGTAAAAGGTATCTGTGATAAAACTTCGGGATTAAGGATTCCTTCTGTAACAATGGTGAACATAAGTATAACCATATCCTGCCCGATGTCGCTTCTGAAAGCTCCGTTCTTAACTCCGAGTTCAAACAAACCTTTAGCTTTTTCCAAACTTTTTATTTTTTTAAAGTCATGAATTTCATTCCATATATCAGGAATACATTTGCGAATATCATCCATAAGAGGTCCCCTTACCCTGGAACTTTGTTGACTTAAATAATCCATCATATTTTTAAGTTTAGCCACAAAGTCTAAATTTTCATCTTCCCAGATTTTATTTATATAATTCTCAACTAAACATTGCCTGCTTAAAACAATTTCCCTTATTAAATTTTCTTTGCTCGGAAAGAATTTATATAACGTCTTTTTGCTTATCCCCAGTCCCGCAGCTACTTCTTCCATCTTAACCTTTGAATAACCAAAATGAAGGAACATCTCTTCTGCTTTGATTATGATTCTTTCTTTGATTTCTTTGTCTTCATGCATTTTACAATTTCCTTTTAACAATGGAAACCTATTTCGTTTATTCGGTTTCCAATAAATGATAAAAAAAGCAGTTTTTCACTGCTAAATTCATTTTTTACACCTTAGAAACCTAAAGTGTTTATTTCGTTTCCAAAATTAACGCATTATGACTCTCTTGTCAATAAGAAAATTTAAGAATTGATTTACGGCAGAAATGTGTGATGAATGGTATTTCACCATACACAAATGAAATTTTGTAAAAACCATATTAAAATTCCTAATTTTAATTTGTTTCTATATTCTGTTCGTACACTTCTCTGAATTTTTTAATTGCAGCAAAGATTGATTCCGCAATTTTAGTCTGACCATTGGATGAGTTCAAAAAGTATTCATCTTTTTTATTTGACAGGAACCCCGTTTCAATTAATACACTAGGCATAGAAGCGCCAACGAGTACATAAAAACCTGCCTGTTTTACTCCCCTCGGTTCAATTGATTTGTCTTTTTCAACTTC
>PLNZ01000208.1 GCA_003142915.1 Ignavibacteriales bacterium
GTAGTAAATCTGAACCTCTACATCGTCAGGAGTTAATTTACCAAGATCAATTTCAGCATTAATTGTCAATTCCTGCCCTACAAATAACTGTTTAGATCGCCCGTTTGTATCAGATTTGATTACTTTAATACTTCCCCAGTTGCTTTTTATCTTTTCTTTCCAGGACGTTAATTTTTTTGCCTGAGCCCATTTGTCATCCATCAATTGAACTCTTTTACTAAAAGACTTGCTATAGTACTGATTAAAATATTGCTGAACCATTCTATGAGTGTTAAAAAATGGTCCAAGTTTTTTCATGGAATTTTTAACCTTTGCAATCCATTTCCGCGGTAAATGATCTTCACTTCTAGAATAAAAGAGAGGAACAATTGAGGTTTCCAGCGTATTGTAAAGCTGCCTTGATTCTACTTCATCTTGATAATCCGGGTCATTATATTCTTCCCCGTTTCCAATTTTCCAGCCAACTTCAGGATCGAATCCTTCGTCCCACCAACCGTCAAGTACGCTAAAGTTCAGTCCTGCATTGGCAATCACTTTCATACCGGAAGTACCGCTGGCCTCCAAAGGTCTTCTGGGATTGTTAAGCCAAATATCACAGCCTTCCACAAGGTAATGTGCAACGTTCATATCATAATTTTCAATAAAAACAATTTTTCTTCTGAATTTCTCTTGCTTGGCTATTTGGAAAATTTCCTGTATAAATCTTTTGCCTTCTTCATCTTTTGGATGTGCTTTACCAGCTATAATGAATTGAACAGGACGATCTTTGTCGGAAATAATTTTGATAAGTCTGTCCATATCTTTAAAAATAAGAGTTGCTCTTTTATAAGTTGCAAATCTTCTTGCAAAACCTATAGTAAGGGCAGCTGGATCTAATACTTCTGCGGCAGCAGCAAGTTCTTCCTGGCTTCCTCCCCTGCCTCTAATCTGTTTAAGCAAACGTCTTCTTGCAAAAGCTACAAGACGTTCTCTTCTGCGTTCATGTGTACGCCATAGTTCTTCATCCGGTATGTAATCTATTTTTTCCCATAGACCGGAAGAAGCAGGATTGGAAATCCAATTTTCACCAAGGTATTGCAGGAATAATCCTTCCATCTCATGGGAAATGTGTGACCTTATATGAACTCCATTGGTTACATAACCGATTGGAATTTCATTAAACGGTACATTTTTATAGCCGGATACCCACATCTTTTTTGAAACATCTCCGTGGAGCTTACTTACTCCATTAATATAGCCGGCAGTGTTCATGGCTAAATGAGCCATATTAAATACATTCGATTCATTATTCTTATAAATATTACCGAGCGAATAAAAATCTTTATCGGAAATACGCAGTTCATTACGGTAATAGTTTCCAAAATATTTTTCTACAAGTTCGTTTGAGAATACATCAATACCTGCCGGAACAGGAGTATGTGCGGTGAAAATGTTTGAGTAATATCCTACTTCTTTTGCCTCTTTAAAAGTAAGTCCTTCGTTTTGGATTAAATGCTTCATTCTTTCAAGTGCCATGAAGGCAGAATGCCCTTCATTCATGTGGCAAACCATCGGTTTGATGCCTAAAGCATGTATTGTTCTTATTCCGCCGATTCCAAGTATAATTTCCTGTTGAATCCTGGTTTCAACATTACCGCCATAAAGGGTTTGGGTAATTTTTCTGTCGGCTTCATTATTTAATAGAAGATTCGTATCAAGCAGATATAATGGAATCCTTCCAATTTCTATTTTCCATACCTGAAAGAATACTTCCCTGCCTGCAAGATTAACGGATTGCACTAATGGCTCATTTTGGGAATTTCGAACAAGTTTCATCGGCAGATTATCAAAAACATTTATTTCATATCTCTCAAGCTGCCATCCATCCGAGTTTAAATACTGCTGGAAATATCCTTCTTTATAAAGAAGTCCCATTCCTATTAACGGTATACCAAGATCGCTTGAAGCTTTTAAATGGTCGCCTGAAAGAATGCCGAGTCCGCCGGAATATGTTTGCAGACATTCGGTTAATCCAAACTCTGCAGAAAAATAAACAATATTGAATGTATCCGGATTACCACTATGGTTTTTCTGATACCATAATTTTTCTGATTTGTAATTATTCAATTGTTCATAAACTCTTTTAAGATGAGATTTAAACCCATCATCATGAGAAAGGTCATTTAATCTTTCCTGGCTAATCCTTCCCAACATCATAACGGGATTATGATTTGTTTCTTCCCATAAATCCATATGAAGTCTTCTAAATAACTCACGTGAATCCTGATTCCACGTCCAATGAAGGTTATAAGCGATTTCTCGCAATTTTTCCAGATCTTCAGGAAGAGAAGGAACAACATCATAAGAGCCTAAGAATTTATACATGAACACTCCAAAAATATTTTAATATAAAATACTCTATTTCCAAAATTACCAATTTATAATATAGCGAAAGAATTTTTCATCTCGAAATAGTATTCTTTAATAATTTTGAAAAATGAAAAATTTTATTAAAGGATATATCCTGCAAAATAAAATCTTGTAAAATGTAAAAACCTAAAGCAATTAATTTTTGTAACTAAGGTTTAAAAATGAAAAACTGATAACTATAAAATACCCTTTTTTATTCGGAAAAATCTTTTAGATATTAATATACTATTAGAAGGAAATGATTTTTTCATTCTTTTTGTTTTTTGAATCTTTCAATTTTAAATATCAATAACTTTTAATCTTATAAGAATTATCTTAAATTAACATTTTGAAAGTGATTAGATTTATTCTCTTGCAAAATCAAGTTAAATATTATGCACAATATTCTAATTGGAAACAACATCCAAATTATAGAGCAAGTCTTTCCTGCGTTCCAAAATGAAGAGTACATGATTGATTTGCCTGAAAATTGTTATAATGGTTATGAACTTGCATTATGGAATTTTCCTAAACTTAAAATCTGCAATAAGTATCTTTATCAATCTGACGGCCATAAAGCACTTCCCAGGCTGAAAGATGGCTTAAATGCCTATTCAATTCTTTTTATTTTCCTTATAAATAAGATACAAATCAAAAACTATATGGAAAAATCAATCTCGGTGTTGATTGATAATGCTTTTAAATTTTTCAGCAAAAGGAACAGTTGTTATTGTTAATATTCTTTTCAAGAATGAAAATGTATTAAGTGAAAATATTAAAATTACATTTATTTTTAATCACTAAATTATATCGGAGATTATTATGGGAAAATTTGATTTGAACAAAATACAAGAAATTATTGCTAAAATGAATATAGATGCTTGGCTGCTTTATGATTTTAGAGGTTCTAATGATGTTGCTTTAGATATTCTTGATATTCCGAGGGAAAGCCATTTAACCAGGCGGTTTTATTACTTTATTCCAAAAGTCGGAAATCCTGTAAAAATAGTAAATTTTATTGAAGCTTATCACTTAAATCACCTTCCGGGGATTAAGTTAAAATATTCAAGTCACGATTCACTCCTAAACCATTTAAAGGCAACTCTTAAAGATATTAACCGGGTAGCCATGGAATATTCACCGTTTAATTCTATTCCTTATGTTTCTAAGGTTGATGCGGGAACCCTGGAACAAATTAAGTCCTTTGGGGTAGAAATTGTTACAAGCGGAGATTTGATTTCTTTATTTGGCTCTGTATGGAATGAAGAACAATATCTTGATAATATTCCAGTGGCAACTGCCTTAACCGATATAGCAGGCGGAGCCTTTAACTTCATAAAAAATAAGATTTTAGCCAATGAATCTACAAGCGAATTAGAGGTGCAACAATATATAAACGATGAAATTGATAAAAGAAATTATATTACTGAACCTCCCATTATTGTTGGAGTAAATGAAAATAGCGGAAATCCTCATTATGGTCCATCAGAAGAAAATTATCGGGAGATTAAAAATGGCGATTTTGTTCTAATTGACTTATGGGCAAAGACTAAAAAACATAATGCTGTATGGGCAGACATTACTTGGACAGGTTATGTAAGTAAGACTGTACCGTATAAATATATAAAGATTTTTAATATAGTAGCAAAAGCACGTGATACTGCATTTAATCTGGTTGCATCCTGTTTTAAAGAAGGTAAAGAAATCAGGGGATTTGAAGTTGATGATGCCGCAAGAAATGTAATCAGTAATGCCGGTTATGGAGAATATTTCTTCCACAGAACGGGACATTCCATCACCACAGATTTACACGGAAGCGGAGCACATATGGATAATTATGAGACAAAAGACGAAAGATTGCTGCTGCCATCAACTTCATTTTCTATTGAACCCGGCATTTATTTGCCTGAATTTGGGGTACGCAGCGAGATAGATGTATTCATTAAACCGGATGGAACCGTAATTCAAACCGGCGGCGAGAGACAAAAGGAAGTTGTTGCTATCCTCAAATAATGTAAGATGATTACTTGTTAACTATATTGGTCAGACAGCTTTGTTCGACCTTTCATATATAATTAGAATTAACAAATTGCCCAAAAGTTGAAAGTGGGAATAGTAGTCCGGCAGGCTGCCGGACATACAAAAGTTTTATTTATATTTTTGAACTTCCTGCAGTATGTATGCTGCTACAGCTTTAGCCTGATCCGGTTTTAATCCGGGGTTAGGCATCGGGGGATAGCTAGGATTATTTTGTGCCGGATTTAGAATAAATGTAACGAGCTTATCCATATTGCCATTATATTTCGGAAGCGTTTCTTTATACGGTGGCCCTACAACTTTATTATCAAAAGCATGGCATGCGGAACAAATATTATTATATATGTCTTCCCCGCTGATAACCGGAATCGCATTAACTTCGTTCAATTTCTGCATCATATCTTCAAAATTCCGGCTGAGCATTAATGCTTCTTTTGCATTTGCGTGGCCAATAGCAGTCTGGTCTGAAATTATAACAACGCAAATGGTCAAAAGAATAGAAACAAACAAATGCAGGCTGTATTTTGCATCAGAGTTCTTATACATACTATATAAATAATGATACCCTAAGAAAAGGAGAAACAGCGCAACAGTTAGATAAGCAAAAACACCGCTTGTTAATATGTTTTCAGACAATCCAACGACATTAATAAATAAGAAAACCGGGATAATAATAAATGTTATCGTTGTAAGGTTTATACAGAATTTGCTTACAAACTTCTTGTACTCTTCATCCAGTCCTTTTATTCCCCCCTCCCAATAGAAAAAGCTGAAAAGAAGAGCAGCTCCCATAAAAGCGCCGGCAGTTAAAAGGAAAGCAATAAACCTTGCAATAACATGCCATGAAAACGGCACTGAAAAAACACTGTTGTCATTCCAGCCGGATTGAAATAATGCCAAAGTTAGGCCTGAAATGGATAGCCATAAGCCTATTAATAAGAACAAGATACCGAATCTGCCTGATTTAAAGCTTAACTTTAAACTTCCGCTGCGGAATTTAGCTAATTCATCGTCTAAAGAAGTGTTGTCTGTTTTAAAATCTTTTATCGAATCAAAAATATTACTAAATGCCGTGGAATATCGGAATGTATAAATAAGAATTAGCCCGAGTATTATAAACGCGCAGGCGCCTGTAAAGTAGCTTACGACAATGAGATTCTCATTATGGAAAATCTGAACAAAAATTAATATTGCGGTAATCAAAGGCATTATTCCAAGCATAATACCGGTGCTTTTGTTTATCGTAACTATTTCAATTACGTTTTTAGCAAACCGGATATAAATATTATTCCCTTCTTTAATTCCCTTCCTCTGATAAAATAATGATATAACTGTCCCCCCTATAATTATACTGATAAAAGGAACAAACAGAATTAGAATCAGCATTGCGATATAATGCAATAAAGTAATATGTTCGGGTGAAAGCGGTATTACTAATTTATCCAGGAAATCCATTTATCACTCACCTTTTCAATGTTGAATGAAAAGTTTTTCAATTGACAATAAGAGTACTATTACAATTGCAAAAATGTTTATTCCTCTAAATGCAAGTTTGAAGGAGATATTTTCTTTTGCAGGTTTCAACAATCTAAAAGCATTCCACATAAGCCATATACCAGAAATCAGCATTCCTGCGAAGATTATATTATTTTTTATCAGTCCGAATAGTGGCAAAAGCGTACTTGCAACAAAAGTTGCAGCAATCCAGACGAATGTTATCCTGGAAAGCTGCTGCATGTTAAATATCTGTGTTAAAGTAGGAAATCCTGCCTGCTCGTAATCTTTTCCGAAGATAAACAGAAGAAGCCAGAAATGCGGTATCTGCCATATAAAGAAAAAGAATCCTAAAATTATAATTTGCGGATCAAAGATATTACCGCCCGCAGCAATCCACCCTACCATCGGCGGGAGCGCTCCGACAAGAGAACCTGGAATTATTGCAAGAGCGCTTCGTTTTTTTAAAGGAGTATAAACGCTGTTGTACCATAGAAGATTTAATAAACCGATGCTAAGCGCTAAATATCCGGCACCTAAAAACAGTACAATAGAACCACTGATAATTAACAACAATGCAATAACCAGGGCATTCTGTGCAGAAATTTTACCGGAAGGAATAGGCCTGTTACGGGTTCTTTTCATTAATGCATCTGTTCCCCGTTCCTGATAATGATTTATCACTGCCGAACCTGAAGAAAGCAGTAAAATCCCCACAGCAGGTGCAATAATCCCCATTGAGAGTTTACCGGCATAACAAATAAACCCGAACATAGTTGTAAGCGTAACAAATATTGTTATCCTCAACTTCGTGAGTTCAATTATTGCATTAAGTCTTTCATTTAAGCTTAACACCTTCTCCTTTTCTCCTGATAATCTTATAGCAGCAGTTACCATTTTATAAATTCTTTTTATTTATCGATGATGTATTGGTGACCTGATTAATATTTTGTTTTTTCTTAGCAAGCCAATTATTATACTGTTCTTCTGGAAGCACAACAACAGTACTATACATATAAGAATGCCTTAATCCGCAATATTCCGCACAAAACACATCATAACTTCCAACCCGAGTCGGAAGGAACCAAGCGGTGTTTACTCTGCCTGGAATAACATCCTTCTTAATCCTAAACGCCGGTACAAAGAAAGAATGATCCACATCTTTTGAATACAGTAATACTTTTAGAGGTTTATTTAGAGGACAAAACAATGTGTCTGTCTGAAACCCATCTGGATATTTGTAAGACCAGCTCCACATTTGGGCATAAACATTAATCACGATAGCGTTTTTTGGAACGTCGGTCATTTGTCTATATCCCGTCCAGCCAAAATAAAACATGACCAAAACCAAAAGAGTAGGGATTACAGTCCATGTAATTTCCAGTGGTATGCTGCCCTCTATATTTTTTGCTTTCTTATTTTTTTTGCTGTTATATTTAATAACGAATGTAATCATTATTGTAGTTATTAATAGAAGAAAGAAAACGCATACTACAACAATGAAGATAAATGTATTGTCAACCGGTTGAACAAAATTTGATGCATCAGCAAGCATATTTTTTCACCTTACGTAAAAAGAATAATCGGAAAACAGCAGCGTTAATGAAATTAAAATAAAAAACAACGCTACAAAGATGAAAGCTTTAAAAGTTCTTTCTTCGGATTTTAAGTGCATGAACTCGGTTAAAACAAGATACGANNAAGTTTACCGAAGTTTATCCCCGCTACAGCAGCAGTTAACCCTGTTAAGGCTACTAAAGCCAACCAGACTAATACATAAATACCATAGCCATGCGTGTGTTTGTCCTGCAGTTTTATTTTTTCCATGCCAAAACCTCAAGTTATAAGATAAAATAAAGGATAAAGGAAAATCCAGATAATATCTACAAGGTGCCAGTATAGACCGGCGGCTTCCAGTTTAACGTAATTATCCTGAGTAATTTTATTGCGAATAGTAAATACAGTCATAAAGCCGATAACAGACATTCCAACCAGAACATGCAAGCCATGCAGCCCTACCATGGAAAAGTATAAGCCGAAATAAAGTATTTGCCCCGGCGGACGACTTGATAAAACCTCAGAGCCGGGAAAATTTCCCGCATTAAATTCATGGCTCCATTCGATAATCTTATTCACAATAAATGTAAGTCCGAACAAAATAGTTACTACCTGGTAAAAAATAGATAAGCCTTTTTTACCTTTTTGCATTGCAACAATGGATAACGCCATAGTTAGACTGCTTGTTAAAAGTATGACGGTATTCAGTGTACCGAGAAATATATTCATTTCTTTTGAGGCAATACTAAAGTCCTGCTGGTGCATAAACCTATAGACAGAGTATATAAAGAACAGCCCTCCAAATAAAAGAAGTTCGGAAAAAAGGAAAAGCCACATTCCCATTCTACTTCTTATGTCTACTCTATATACATGAACAACAGCTTCTTCTTGAGTATTCACTTTACCTCCTCTTCCAGCATAGCATCCTGGTTTTG
>PLNZ01000194.1 GCA_003142915.1 Ignavibacteriales bacterium
AAGTGGATGCAAAACATATTGTCGTCGCAACCCTGTATGCTCTTGCCTTGGAAGGCAAAATTAAAAATGAAGTGGTTGATAAGACAATTAAAGATTTCGGAATCGACTCTGATAAACCTAATCCAATTTATTTATGACTCAATGATAAATTGAATATTTTTATAAAATAGAAAATATTTTTTAAGGTAGAAAATGTCAACAGAATTTAAATTACCTGAGCTTGGCGAAAACATAGAATCTGCCGACGTCCTTAATGTGTTAATTAAAACCGGGGACAAAATTGAAAAGGATCAGGGTGTAATTGAAATTGAAACCGATAAGGCTACTATTGAAGTCCCGTCAACTATTTCCGGCATTGTTCAAAATATACTTATAAAGTCAGGCGATAAGGTTAAAGTTGGACAAACACTAATGGTTGTTCAGGAGTCAGGTAATTCAGGAGGGAATGGCGGAAGCTTAGAAACTGCCAAAGTTGAAAAACAGGCGGCGGAAGTAAAAGCAGTTAAAGAAAATAATAAGCAAAAGGAATCTGCTCCGCAGGAAAAAGCTGAAACAAAAGTTCCTTCTTCAACAAAAGACGGCGCTTCAGGCACTCAACTTATTGAAATGAAATTGCCGGAACTTGGTGAAAATATTGAATCGGCAGATGTTCTTAATGTGCTTGTAAAAGTTGGCGATGTAATTGAAAAAGACCAGGGCATTTTGGAAATTGAAACAGATAAAGCAACCATAGAAGTGCCCTCAATATTAAGCGGTAAAGTAATTGAAGTACTTATAAAAGCCGGTGAAAAGGCGAAGGTAGGACAGACTTTAATAAAAGTTGCCGCCGCTGTTTCAAGCGGGCTTGTACAAAACGTAGATGTTGTTAAAGAAGAACCCAAACCGGCGCCGGTAAATGAGCCTGCTGAAAGAACAGTTAGTGCTCAAAAAGTTGAAGCCAAAGACGAACACGAAAGCATTCTTCCGTCCGAAAGGGACGATCAGCCGCCTATTCAAAAGGGCGCAGCGCCTGCAGCGCCTTCAGTAAGAAGAATCGCCAGAGAACTTGGTGTAGATATAAATAAAGTCCCCGGAAGCGGCCCCGCTGATAGAATCACTATGGATGATGTTAAGAGCTACGTTAAAAGGTTAAATGATGAGAGAGCTTCTCAGCCTTCCGCAGGTTTTAAACAACAACCCCTTCCGGATTTTTCAAAATACGGCGGCATAGAAAAGAAGCCTATGAGTAACATTCGTTCTAAGACTGCCGAACATTTGAGCTATGCCTGGTCTGTCATTCCTCATGTTACTCAGCATGATAAAGTGGATATAACGGAACTGGAAAAGCTCAGGAAGCAGCTTAATCCAAAAATTGAAAAGATGGGCGGCAAATTAACGATTACCTCAATTTTACTAAAAGTAATCTCATCAGCGCTTAAAGAATATCCGCAGTTTAATGCCAGCATTGATTTCGAGAAGAAAGAAATTATATATAAGAAGTTCTTCAACATAGGCATAGCTGTAGATACTGAGTATGGATTAATTGTTCCGGTAATTAAGAATGTCGATCAAAAAAATATTACGGAGCTTTCTATTGAACTTAACACAATTGCCGGGAAAGCAAGAATTAGGAAAATTTCTCTCGAGGAACTTCAGGGCGGATGCTTTACCATTACTAATTTAGGAGGTATCGGCGGTACTTTCTTTACTCCTATTATCAACTCGCCCGAAGTTGCAATTCTTGGTATCTCCAGGGGCAGCTATGAGCCTGTTCTTATCGATGGTAAATTTGAACCCAGAATGATGCTGCCTCTGTCATTGTCATATGATCATAGGATAATTGACGGTGCAGATGCAGCCAGATTTTTAAGGTGGGTTTGCCAGGCTCTTGAACAACCGGTTAAGATTTTATTCGAAGGATGATAACTCTAATTATATTAAAAGATTGGTAATGATAATGGAAAAATCAAAACTTACGGTTATCGGCGGCGGACCCGGCGGATACGCAGCGGCATTTTATGCAGCCGATCTCGGAATGGAAGTAACTCTTATTGATAAAGAGAAGAATCCGGGCGGTGTTTGTCTTTACCGCGGCTGTATTCCTTCAAAAGCATTACTGCATGTAGCAAAGCTAATAAATGAAACTCAGGAAGCAAAGAAATGGGGAATTGAATTTTCACAGCCTAAAATTGATCTTGATAAACTAAGAGCTTGGAAAGACAGTGTTGTTAATAAGCTTACCGGCGGGCTGGGCATCCTTTCAAAGCAACGAAAGATAAATTATGTCCGGGGAACTGCAAGCTTTATAAATTCAACTACACTAAAAATTGAAAAGGCTGAAGGCGGAGTTGAAGAAAAGGAAATTGACAAAATAATTATTGCAATAGGTTCCGTTATTGCAACAATACCGTTCTTAAATATTGAAAGCAAAAGAATATTAAATTCTGCTTCCGCACTTAATTTACCTGAAATTCCCAAATCTCTTTTAGTTATTGGAGGCGGATACATTGGGCTTGAACTCGGCTCTGTTTACAGCGCATTAGGCACAAAAGTTTCTGTAGTGGAAATGCTGCCGGGACTGCTGCCGGGCGCCGACAGGGATCTGGTTTCATTCCTTGCAAAAAAAATCGAGAGTAAGTTTGATAAGGTAATGCTTAGTTCAAAAGTCCTGTCAATTAAAGAAGTGAAAGATGGGATCAGCGTTAATATTCAGGATGGGGAAGGCAAAGTTGCCGAACAGGTCTACGATTATGTCCTAGTGTCTATTGGCCGCAAGCCTGAGACTAAAGGTTTAGGGCTTGAGAACACAAAAGTAAAGATTAATGATAGAGGATGGATAATAGTCAATCCTCAGATGCGGACTGGTGATCCTGATATTTATGCAATAGGCGATATCGTCGGAGAACCAATGCTGGCTCATAAGGCTTCGCATGAGGCAACGGTAGCTGTGGAATCAATAATGGGTCATAAAACAGCTTTTGAACCTCGTGCTATTCCTGCCGTTGTTTTTACGGATCCCGAAATAGCATGGGCAGGATTAACTGAAGCTAAAGCTAAAGAGTCAAATATCAAATTCGAAATTGTAAAATTCCCATGGGCTGCTTCAAGCAGGGCTGCTACTATTGATAGAAGCGACGGTGTTACTAAACTTATTATTGATCCTGAAACAGAAAGAATTCTTGGTATCGGTATATGCGGCCCCGGTGCGGGAGAATTAATTGCGGAAGGTGTACTTGCAATTGAAATGGGAGCTAATGCAACTGACCTTAAATTGACAATTCATCCTCATCCTACGCTTTCTGAAACAATAATGGAAGCGGCGGAAGTCTTCTTTGGGCAGAGCACCCATATTTACAGGCCTAAAAGATAATACTATTACGGCTCGTTTAAATACGGGCTTTTTATTTCTTTTTCCGGTTTAGGAAACCGAATTTTTTCCCTTCTTTCTCCGTCTGAATTTTCTCTTTCGATTCCTTTAAATGTTCATCTGAATTTTTCAATTCAGAAGCTTGTTCTTTATTAAGTGCGGAAAAAACATATTTCCAGATGTCGTTTTCCGGCTGAATTATCTGCGGAAGCGAATTAAGACAATTGTCTATATATGCTTTCTTATCCATAACTTCTTCCGGTGACTTCAGCAATTTGTATGCTTTTTGCAATATATCATTAACATTCTCCTTTGTTAGAGAAAGGAGATCGGCTACTTCATCATTGCTATATTTTTCTATATCATGCAGAACAAAAGTAAAACGTTCTTGATGCGGCAAAGACTGAATATCAACTTCAAAACGGACCATATTTTTTTTATTTAAACTGACTTTTATTTGCTGCAATTTATTTTGATCCGGATTGTCCCTCATACTTCCTTTATTTCTCATCCATTCTAATATTGTATAAGTTGTTATGCCCGTAAGCCATGAAGAAAAAAGCACATCTTCCCTGAAAAAAGAAATATTACGCCACGTAGTCAAAAATATTTCCGTAGTTAACTTTTCAGCAAAAGCAGGATCAACTGTAAGCCTAAGACATAAAGTATACACTTTCCCCACGCTCATTTGAAATAATTGTTCAAATGATGACTTATTGCCATTTTTTACATTCTGAATGAGAGATCGTACTAACTGATTATTCTGTACCAGGATTTTCCTTCAACGTATAACTAATAAACAAATTAACATTTATCCATAATAAAACCGGACAAATTTACATTATAGAATTGAAACTATCCACACCCTGTGAAATTTATTCAAAATTAATTGGCTTTAGCCACATCTTAGCCGCTATAATGATGTAAAACAAGCTTCTTCAAACTTTTAATAATTCTTATCGTTTTTTTATTTTACTTCCTGTATTTTTATATAAAGGAATTTTGAGNNTCCTTTGAACTTTTTCCTTGCGCTTTAGCGCTTTATATTTACCTGAAAGAAACGAGATAATTTATTATGACAAAACCTCAAGCCTGGATAGCAGCAGTATTAATATTATTTTTCTTATTATTTATTTTAGAAAAGAACACTGAAAGATCGGATGTACAACAAAAAGGGATACCCAATATGAATACGGGAACTGATCAGTCATCGAAAACTAAAACACCCGGTCAACTTGTTGCAAGCTTAGGCTGTACAGGCTGCCATGGAAGTGATTTAGCAGGTACAAATATGGCTCCGGGTTTGCATAACCTTAAACAAAACTGGTCCAGGGATGAATTAATAAATTATCTTCGCAATCCGTCTTCCTATATGAACTCAGAGAGTTTCAAAAACTTCAGAGCTATGTATCCAAATACAATCATGCCTTCGTTCAGCAATATTGATGTAAAGGAATTAGGAAAGATTGCCGATTATTTACAGGGGCTTCAAAAGTAGAAAGATCGCTCAATAAATAAAAAAGTCCCGGTAGTTTTTACCGGGACCATTTTTTCCTTAAAAATTATTACTAACTAAGCAATAGTAATTCCTTTTTCAAGATAAACATCCTGAATTGTATTCAAGAGTTTTACGCCTTCGGTCATAGGACGCTGGAATGATTTTCTTCCGCAGATAAGTCCCATACCGCCGGCTCTTTTATTAATAACAGCCGTTTTAACTGCTTCGGCAAAATCGTTCTCGCCTGAAGCGCCGCCGCTGTTAATTAATCCTGCTCTGCCGGCATAATTATTCAATACCTGGTAGCGGGTTAAATCGATAGGATTGTCGGTAGTTAAATCNNTGGTTTGCCTGTCCGGTTAAATCGGCTGATACATGATAATCTTTTTCTTTTGTCTTGAATGCGGGGTTTCTCAGATAGCACCAAAGTATTGTAGCCAAACCTAATTCATGAGCAAATTTGAAAGCCTCGCTTACTTCTACAATTTGCCTTGTGGCTTCATCTGAACCGAAATAAATAGTAGCTCCGACTGCGGCAGCGCCCATATCATAAGCCTGTTCAACTCCGGCAAACATAATCTGGTCAAATTTATTAGGGTAGGTTAAAAGTTCGTTGTGATTTATTTTTACTATGAAGGGGATTTTATGAGCATATTTTCTGGAAGTCATACCAAGAACGCCGAGTGTCGAAGCTACAGCGTTACAGCCGCCTTCGATAGCAAGCTTAACAATATTTTCAGGATCGAAGTACTCCGGGTTTGGAGCAAATGAAGCGCCGCCGGAATGTTCAATTCCCTGGTCAACCGGAAGAATTGATACATATCCTGTACCGGCTAATCTTCCGCTGGAAAAAATCCATTGCAGATTTTTAAGTACATTAATATTTCTATCGGTTTGTGCAAATATTCTGTCGACAAAATCCGGCCCCGGCAGGTGCAATTTTTCTTTTGGAAATTTAGCTTTATAAGTTAATAACGCTTCGGCTTCCTTGCCTAATAGTTCTTTAATTTTCTCTGACATTTCAACTCCAATATTTTAATTTATTAATCAAACAATTCAATTATTCAATAACAAAAATAAGCCTAAATCATCTTGAATTCAATTTATAAAACAGAAATTTTGTGGATTAAAAGGGTTAGGAATTTTAACCTGTTATCTCATGTTGCGCAGTTTTAGAATTTTATGACGTTGGAAAAAACAAATAATTATTAGGATGATAACAGTTGTGAGAGTTACTACTAAACCCCCTTCCAAACCAAATCCACCACCGGTAAATAATGGAGGGCCATGTAAAGTAAACATTTTCCAACCGCCTCCTAAATCGTTTTTACCGCTTTCGGTTAACCCAAGTACGGGACCTAACAAAACATCCCATAAAAAGTGGATTGCAATTGGAAACCACAAATTGCCGGTTAAGATATAAGCAAGACAAAATAATAATCCCGCAGTAAATACATTTATCGCCGGCAGCCACTCGCCTTTAAATGCGCCGGCATGATAGCCTGCAAATAATGCAGCCGATACCAGCATTGCAATAATAACATTAGACCGGCTCCTGATTGTTTGAAAAATAAATCCGCAAAGTAACAGTTCCTGTGCGAGAACATTAAAGAACATAGCAATTGCAGAACCCGTTAGTACTGACCGGGAAAAACCGGACGGTGATATAGGCGATGCCCAGCCAAATGCCCAAATAATTCCAACAGACGCTCCTAACCATGTACATCCAATAGCTGCTCCAATTAGAAAATCTCTAAAGACGTAATTAAAAGCCAGCCCGATTGTTAGAAACGGACGACGATCAATGAACCGGGTCATTACCCATGTGGCAGCCATTATTGTAATAGCGCTTGTAATATCGCCATATAGCCTTGCTTCAATCGGATATGTCTGATACCACTTAGTAAGTTCTGAACCGAACGGTACAAAGAATATGGCTAAAAGTAACCCCCAAGTAAGAAAAAACAGAATCGTTCTCCAAAGGATTTTCCAGGTTGATTGCAAACCGGAAATTATTACTGCCATTTGTAAATTCCTGTTAAATCGTAATAATAAAATTTTGCGTAAGGTGACTAAATAATTCTAAACCAATATTTAAACAACATTGTAGATGTTGTATAATTGTAGAAAAAAAATAGAGCCGCAAAACAGAAATATCCTTGTAGAGGATAAATAAAATTTCTCATGCAAAATATAAAATTACTAACTCACTTTACACAATGCGCGGATAAAAAATATTTCGTAAAAGTTTAACTTTTCATCTATCCATTCTTTATCTTTCCCCATAAAAATTTTGAGGTTTACATGGGCTTTGAACGTACTGCGGGAATTTTATTGCACCCGACGTCGTTACCGGGCAATTTTGGTATAGGTGATTTAGGAAATGAAGCATATAATTTTGTAAACTTTCTTGAATCTGCAGGTCAAAAACTGTGGCAGGTTTTCCCTCTTGGCCCCACCGGGTACGGAGATTCACCGTATCAGTGCTTTTCTGCATTTGCGGGAAATCCTTTACTCATTAGTCCTGAAAAACTTTTAGAAAAAGGATTCCTTACTCAAAATGATTTGAACAGTGTTCCAATATCCAATCCTCACCAAATTGACTTTGGACAGATAATCAATTATAAAAAAAATTTATTAAAAATAGCTTTTGAAAATTTTAAGAATTTTGATAACGGAACTAAAACCTCTTTTGAAGAATTTAACCATACAAACAAAGATTGGCTGAACGACTTTGCCTTTTTTATGGCTGCAAAAGACTTTCACGGCGGACAGCTTTGGACAAGCTGGAATAAAGATTTGGTTGTTAGAAAAAAATCAGCTTTAAACAGCTGGGAGGAAAAATTAGCAGATGGTATTTTATACCATAAGTTCGTTCAATATCAATTCTTTTTACAATGGAAGGAATTAAAGTCGTATGCAAATTCAAAAGGGATAAAAATTATAGGTGATATGCCTATTTTTATTGCGTACGACAGCGCCGACTTATGGGCGCATAAAGAACTTTTTACTATTGATAAAGAAGGTAAGCTTGAAACCATTGCAGGCGTTCCGCCGGATTATTTTAGTTCAACCGGGCAGCTTTGGGGTAATCCGCTTTACCGCTGGAATATAATGGAACAGGATGATTTCCAATGGTGGAGGCAAAGATTTGCAAATCTTCTTGAAACTGTTGACATAATTCGTATCGATCACTTCCGCGGTTTTGATGCTTTCTGGGAAATTCCCGGCGGAGCTGTTACTGCTGAAAAAGGAAGGTGGGTTAAAGCGCCGGGAGAAAAATTATTTAATACCGTGAAAAAATATTTAGGCGATCTGCCTATTATAGCGGAAGACCTTGGTGTTATAACAAAATCCGTTGCAGAACTAAGAGATAAATTTAATTTTCCCGGAATGAAGATTCTCCAGTTTGCCTTTGGAACTAAGATGGAAAGGAAATTCCTCCCTCACAATTATACACCTAACTGTATGGTATACACAGGATCGCATGATAACGATACAACACGCGCTTATTTTGAAAAAGCCAAAACAGAGGATAATGATATTTATCAGCATGCACAGAGTTACTTAAATTACTATGGGGATGATATGGTTAAAGAATTGATTAGGGCAGCTTATTCTTCTGTTGCTGATCTTGTAGTTATTCCAATGCAGGATATTTTGAATCTTGGAGGTGAATCAAGAATGAACTTCCCTGGTAAGCTTGGAGGGAATTGGGCTTGGCGCTTTTCGTGGTATCAGGTGCCGTATGACCTTGCAGGATATTATAAAGAACTTACAACCCTATACGAAAGACCTCCCAAACCGGAAAAAGTAGTTGAAATAGAAGAAAGTTAATTTGTAAGTCAGGTTGCCAACCTAACCTACAACTTCCTTTGACCTTTTGCCTTTGTCCTTTGAACGTTGAGATGGTTTTTGTCGAATACAGAAGCGAATATTATTAAATAGCTGGGTGCAGTAATATCGCACGTCGGGATCTGCGGGGGGAATGTCGGGTAACAGGCATTCATATCATAACTATTTTTCCCAAATTCAAGGAGATCATATGGATTTTTCAATTATTGACGAAATTATTAAAATGTCAAAAAGTTTTTCAGTACCATATAATAAACAAACTATCAGGGATTCAATCGTTAAAAAATTTAAATTATCAAAATCAAGAAAAGTTTATTATAACGATGAAATATCTATTCGTTTTTCAAGTTCAAAAAGTGGTTATTCTAATACTTTTTTAGGCTTTCAGAAAATATTGGATAATGATTCAAAACCATTAATTGCTTGCATTATAAGAATAAATAATATTGAATTTTTATTGGCAAATTCAACATTTATAAATTGTATTTCACATTCTTCTAAAAATTTGACTGTTGATAATATTAGAGGTTCGGCAAATTTATCGAACATTGTAAGAGAGTTTTCAGAACTTAAAAACGAGCCACAGAATTTCTCCAAACTTTTTGAACTACATTCGGAAATACTTCAAAAAGATAACATTGAAAGGATTGTAGAAAACACACTGCAAATTAAAGCCAAAGGTGAAAGATTTAATCCCATTGAATCTCAGTTACAAATCATTAGGGAATCTCCTGAAGCTATAAAAGGAATTGAACAAGAAACTGAATTTATTGAATTGAGGGATGAACTATATCAAAAAATAGAAGAACTTAAAGACCAAATATTAAAAACTTCTTCAATTGATAATGTAAATTTACGGGGTAATGCCATTGAACAACTGATTACTGAAGATGAAAATTCTCACGAACTTGGAGATATTTTTGAAATTATCAATGATAGTTGTTCAGTTATTATAGATGTAAAATCGAAGATGCTTAATTTTTCCTCTGCCCCAAAGGCTTATAATATTGATAAATTACTTGAAGCGATTTCTAACGAGAAAACTTATTTTGGATATTTGTTTATAGGTGTCGATGATAAAAAAAATGAAGTAAAAGTAAAATTAGTAAGCTTTATTGATAAGTTTATAATTAACAATACCAAGATTCAACATCATTGGTCCGGTAAAAATTCTCGAGGGACTGCTCAACTAACAGATAATATTAAAAACGTTTTTGAGAATACTTTTCAAAATGAAATAGATATAAAACAAGCAAAAAATTTTCTTGAAAAACTAATAAATTTATAGTTAAAATAAGTTTTGTTGCTCAAGAACTTTTTCATTCGTTTTTT
>PLNZ01000296.1:0-39317 GCA_003142915.1 Ignavibacteriales bacterium
GTATTTGAGGATGCCCTGGATAAGCTTTTAATCCTTCACGCCGATCATGAACAGAATTGCAGTACTTCTACAGTAAGGATGGTAGGGAGCAGTGAAGCAAATCTATTCGCTTCAATTTCTGCCGGAATAAACGCCTTATGGGGGCCTCTGCATGGAGGCGCTAACCAGGAAGTTATTGAGATGCTGGAAAAGATTAGAGTAGACGGCGGCCATTATAAAAAGTATATTGAAATGGCAAAAAGTAAAGAATCAAAATTTAAACTTATGGGATTCGGCCACAGGGTTTATAAAAATTTTGACCCCCGCGCTAAAATTTTAGAAGCTTCGGCAAGCAGGATTCTTAACCAGCTCGGTATCAGTGATCCTTTGCTTGATATTGCCAAAAACCTTGAAGAAATTGCTCTTAAAGATTCGTTCTTTATTGAAAGGAAATTATATCCTAACGTAGATTTTTACAGCGGTATAATTTACAGGGCGATGGGAATTCCCACCAATATGTTTACCGTAATATTTGCCCTGGGACGTTTGCCGGGGTGGATTGCTCACTGGAAAGAAATGAGAGAGACATTAGGATCGAAAATCAATCGTCCACGGCAAATATATACAGGAGAAACAAAACGTCCATATATAACATTGAGTGAAAGATAAAATAGTAAAACTGCTTCAAATAGTACAATTTGGCTTTATTATTTATTTGAGAAATTAAGCAAAAGTTAAGTAAATTTAACCGGTACATTATTTTATTTACAGAAAAGTATGTTTTTTTTGTTTTTATACCGCTTTTTTAAGTGAATAAAATTTTACCTTATTTAATTAAAACTTTAGTTATAAATTTGACTATGTCTTTAAGGTATTATAATTTTTGAAATATATAATTAATTTATCTTTTTTTAATAAAAATTAAGGAGGGAAAGTATAGGTAATTTTTACAATAGTTTATATTTATAAAATTCGCGATAAGGGATCCTTATTAATCAGAAAAAAATAAAAGTGCTTACTGAGATTGCACGCGTTTTTTTAATGGGGATAGTATTATTCTATGCGGCAATAAATTTAGGCTTCCTTTCTTCTTATCAGTCCCAGGTCAATCAGACGATCTGGATAGACATTTTTTACAAAACTTTAGAGCAACAAGAATTATCAGAACAACAAAAGCCTTTCGAACAAAAAAAATCAGATGATATTCAGGATATTGCAGTTCAAAATACGGATGCAGGGGTTAAACAATTAACTATTCCGCTTGATATTCCGGCAGATTCAACTAATTCAGGAAATGTTCCGCAGGTAAATGCAAATTTACAACAAGACACGAGCAGTGCTAAAGATTCTTCATTGGCAAAAAAAGTTTTGAGTCCTCAGACTACACAGCTAAATGTTCCCTTAAAAACCTTTTCGGATACCACAAAAAATAAAAATAGTGTATCGCGAATAAATTTCGCACTCCAAAAGGATACTACCCGGTTTAAAGATACATTAGCCGCCAAAAAAGATACTATAAAGATAGACTCTATGGCAATCGATTCGACAGCAAGATTAAAATATTTGAAGTATAACAGGGAAGACGTACCTAATGTACAATTGAGCCTGCAAGATCAATCCGGCTTTTATGCCAAACCTTCCGAGACCGTTGCAACAAGAGTAATTGCAATTGATTCCACCGGCGAATATGTAGAAATAAAAGACGTTGTGGGAACAGAAGACAGGAAAATTCTGCTTCGTATGCCTGTTGAAGACTATATAAACCTTCAGCTTGCTTTAAATGAGACAAATATTTGGGGTAGTACTTTTAACGGTCTTTATGCATATAAAGGTTCCAAAAGAGAACTTGGCGAATTATTTAAAGACATTACAAGTTTTGAAATTCCTCTTCCGAGCATAGGAGTGCTTAGTATATTCGGTAAACCGGTTATTAAACTTCAAATCGGCGGCGCTGTTGATATTCACGCCGCATGGGATAATACGTCGACACAGGGTGTTACCACATCTGCGCTGGGTAATACCCAAAATACACCAAACTTCCAGCAGCAGGTACAGATAAATGTAAACGGTACAATAGGCGATAAATTAAATATAAGCGCAGACTGGAATACCCAGCGTACTTTTGATTATCAAAATCAGTTGAAGATTAAATATACCGGATATGAGGATGAAATTGTTCAAAGTATTGAAGCGGGAAACGTTGCTATGCAGGCATCTCCGTTAGTTGGCGGAAGCGATGCCCTTTTCGGTATTAAGGCACAATTTAAGCTTGGACCTTTAGCTTTAACAACTCTTGCCAGCCAACAAAAGGGCCAAATGAAGACAGTTTCGGTAAACAACGGTACCCAGTCATCAACATTTGCACTTCGTGCATACAATTATGCGACAAATAATTTCTTTGTAGATACAATTTTTGCAAGTCAAACTGCTGCTCATAATATTTTTTATAACTATTATGGAGCTGCCGTCCCCCAGGTTGATTATACTAACAAAATAATTCAAATACAGGTGTGGAAATCTCAAAATACCGTGTTAGTTAATTTAGCTAAAGAAAGAAGTGTTAATGCCTGGTTAAATCTCCCTAATGTTGCCGTAAATTCGACATATCCTGCAACATTAGATTCTTTAAGATCTTCTAATTTTACCGCAGTTCCCGGAACCAATGCTACAGGCTTGTTTGTGCTATTAACTGAAGGTACTGATTACATAATGAATTATCAGACCGGATTTATTACTTTTCTTACTACAGTTAATGATGCCGATGCGATTGCAGTTGCATATACTTATAATGGTGGTACCCAGCAGTATGGTGAGATGATTAATACTGCAGCGGTAGATACTTCGACAAGAGTCATATTAAAATTGGTTAAAGCGCCTTACCTTATACCTCAATATGCCCAAGCCTGGAAACTGATGTTAAAGAATATCTATTCCATACAAGCTTCAAATATTCAACAGAATGGATTTACTGTACAGATAAAATATGAAATTCCCGGGCAAACCGCTGTTACTACGTACCCTGAAGGAAATGCCCAGATTCAATTATTAAATGCTTTCGGGTGGGATAATTACGATGCATCAGGAAACCCTAATCCGGATAACATATTCGACTGGCGTCCGGGAATAACTATTATACCGGCTGCCGGAGAAATTATATTTCCCAGGCTGGAACCATTTAGTTCCCAAAGTCTTGTTCAAGCAAAATTAACAGATACAAGCTTAACTTTTCAGTCGGTTTATGATACAACATCTACTTTTGCAGCACAAGATCAGGTACATGATAAATGGTCTATTAGCGGAACATACACCGGCAATGCAACATCCATTTATCAACTCGGGTTTAACCTGGTAGAAAATTCGGTTAAACTTACTCTTAATGGAAAACAATTAACTGCAAGTCAAGACTATACTGTTGATTATAACACAGGACAGCTAACTATAATGAACAATAATGCTTTAATCCCCGGGGCAGCCTTAAGTATTACTTATGAGCAGAATGACCTGTTTACTCTTGCGTCTAAAACAATGCTTGGAGCAAGGGGTGTGGTAAATATCTCGGATAAAACCAAACTCGGGTTTTCTATTTTAAATCTTAATGAGCAGTCACTAAACGATAAAGTTAGAATAGGTGAGGAACCGTTAAGTAATACAATGATGGGTGTTGATTTCAACACCGCCTCCGATCTTCCTTTTTTAACGGATGCTCTTGATAAAGTAATTTCAACCAAGCAGATGTCGTCTTTTACATTTGCCGGTGAATTTGCCCACATGGCTCCCAATCCAAATACAATAAAGAGTACTATTACTGATGACGGCGGGCAGAGCGTAGCTTACATAGATGATTTTGAAGGTTCAGAGAAATTAATTCCTATAGGTGTTGGCTATTCTGTCTGGAAGGATTTAAGCGCACCGGATTCACTTGCTAAACTTAGCGGTTATAATACTTCTCAGTATATGGATGATCCGACTAAAAATTATTATCAAAATCTGATGCGATATAAGGCAAAGAGCTGGTGGTTCTCCGTTACTCCTTCTAATGTAAAAGTCAGTGATATTTATGGCAATACAAAGCAGGTTTCCTCAACGGATCAGCAGGAATCTGTTATGGACTATTGTTTTTTACCCGATACACCCGGTTATGATAACATGAATCCAAAAAACATGAATCCAAATCAAACGGGTGTGGATGTGAAGAAAAACTGGGGAGGAATGATGAAAGCCCTTTCCACCACTGCAAATAACCTCCAGGCGCAGAATATGCAGTACATTCAATTTTGGATGTGGGTAGACCCAAGTACACCCAAGGGTGCAATGCTATATATTGATTTGGGACAAATAAGTGAAGATACTTTTGGAGATCATATTCTTCATACGGAAGATATAAATCATAACGGTATACTTGCTTCGGGGTCAGATATTGGTATTGACGGGATGACTGATGCGCAGGAAATAGATTCAGCAACAAATGCAGGATATTATACAAAAAATAAAGCTGATCCGGATAATGACGATTTTGACCTTTCAAGTCCTAACCCAAGTGATATTTATAGTTACTTTAATGTAGATGGTACTGAAGGGAATGGAGTCAATACGGATATAGGCAGAATTCCCGATACTGAGGATTTGAACCTTAACGGCAATTTAGATATTGTTAACAGCTACTACCGGTACAATGTTCCACTGGATACAAGTGCGGCGCAGAATTTAAATTTAATTGACGGTTTACCGAATACAACTTTAGGCTGGCATTTATACAGGATTCCATTACAAAAATATACCGATTCAATAGGTTCCCCTACTTTATCGAATGTTGGGACTATTCGTGTTTTTACCACCGGGAGTAGTCAATTGGTGCATGTAAGGTTTGCAGAGTTTAATCTTACAGGTAATACATGGCAGCAGATAATACCTTATGATACTATAATGTCATTAGGAGTAATAAACTTAGAGGATAATCCTAATTATTACAGCCCTCCCGGCCTTCAAAGGGAATTGGACCGTACGGTGACAACCGCAACAGTATATTTAAATGAGCAGTCGCAGGACTTAATTGTCAGCGGACTTCAACCCGGTGTTAATCGTCAAGTAGTTGATTATCTTCCACGCCCTCTTGACGTTTTTAATTATTCGGAGATGAAAATATTTTTTCATGGTGACATAACACCGGGTACAAATATTGCCGGTACTACAGGCGGGAAGAGTAATGCTGAAGCGATTCTGAGGTTTGGAACGGATACAAATAACTATTATGAATACCGCCAGCCTGTTCTTAAAGACTGGAATGATGCTGATATCATTTTTAAAGATCTTACCGCAATAAAAGAAGCCCAGACTTCGACAAACGACACAACCGTTCATACTGTTTTAATTAGCGGCTATACTGACCGTTATTATGCAATAAAAGGAAACCCTTCATTAACTTCCCTCAGTTATTTTACAATAGAGATTCTAAATAATACAAATAATACAACTTTAAGAGGAGAAGTTTGGGTAGATGAATTAAGGGTTATAGGCGCTGATAACCATTCGGGAAATGCATACACCTTGGCAACTTCAATAAAGCTTGCCGACTTAATGAGCGTTAGTTTTAATATGAGTCATACAGATCCTTATTTTCACAGCCTGACAGACCAGTTTGGTTCCAGAAACGATACAAAAAATTGGAGCCTGAGCGGTAATGTTAATATGTTAAAACTTCTACCATTTAATTTGGCAGCCGGAAGCAATTTTAGTTTAAATTATTCTCATACTGAAAGTGTAGAAATGCCCCTTTATTTACCCGGTACCGATGTAGCTATTACCGCAGTTGTTGCAAATGCAAATTCTGATACTTCTAAAAGTACAACACATCAAACAGCGGCACAAATTACTTCAAGCGCACAGACAATCAACACTTCGGATAGCTGGTCGCTGGGTACCGTTGCACTTAAAATACCTACTTCTTTATGGTATATAAGGGATACTTTTAATTCGCTGTCTTTTATGTTTAATTATAATAAAACATTTGGGAGGAATCCCACCGTATTATCTACTACTTCATGGTTATGGAATGCAGGTATAAATTATTCTGTAAATTCAAGCCCGGATAATTACTTTATGCCTGTAAAAATTCCCTTTTTTGGTTCAGTACTTGGTTTTTTAACTGATTACCGGAGCCTTAAGATTTATTTTGCGCCTCAAAGTTTTGCGTTTAATGTTTCAGCTCAAAGAAATCGTTCCTTTACTACAAGCCGTCCAACCCCAAGTTCCAGTGATACTACCAGTACTGAAGGAACAAGTATTTTCTCGCATGATTTTACCACAGGAAGAGGATTTAATTTTTCCTGGAAAATTACAGACGGAGGATTTATAAATTTAGCAACGGATTACAGTGCAACTATTAATTCTTCTTTAGCTTATCTTGAAACCGATACCAGTAATAATCTTGTGTCTGAAAGAGAAGTATGGCGGGAAATTTTTTCAGGTGCACTTTTCGGAAGGGACTTTTCATTTCAACAGAATGTAGATTTCAGAGTTTCTCCCAAGCTTCCTTCAATCTGGGATATTGATAAGAATTTTAATATTTCAGCAAGTTATTCGGTTGGTTACCAATGGGCGCACAATTTTAGCGAAATTACACAAGATTCTGCCGGTAAAAATATTGATGCGGGGAAAAGCGCCGGCTTCCAAAATAGATCTCAGGTCAGTTTAAAAATATCATTAAAAGCGTTGATGGATCCATTATTTGGTAGCGGAGATGAAAATTCATCGTTGTCAAATGGCCCTAACGGAACTAATATTCGTGGGAACAATCCTCAGGGCAATAATGCTCCCGGACGGATTCCACCCGGTGGTAATTCCCAGGGAGGAAATCAGCCAGGTAATAATCCTGAAGGAAGGCAACGTAATTTTGGACAGGAGACAGTTAAAAAGGATTCAATTGAAGTTAATAAGGATGCACAAAAAGTAGCTGATGGTAATAAAAATAAAAATTTTGTTGCAGATACGACGGCAAAATTAGATTCATTATCCCAAAGGAAAATGGCTAACAAGTTCTCTATCAAAAATGCGGTACTGCTATTAAGAACTATTGCCAAAACAATATTTTTTGATTATGAAACTATAAATATTAATTTCAGCAACAGCAATACAATCTCAAAAGCTGCTTTATCTGCCGATGGAGGAGGCTTTGGTAATTTCTGGGGATTTACTTTAAATCAGAGTGAGGGACCTTCAAGGTTATTTATGTTAGGGTTAAAGNNAATAACGGATGTTTTTTCACAAAGTAACAATATTGACCTTGAAACTTCCCGTCCGCTTTGGGAAGGTGCAAAGATAGATTTGTCCTGGAAATTAAGCTGGTCATTAAATCAGAGTACCCCATATACAACTGCAACTCCAAATGGTTCCCTTGCAAGCGCAGGACCAATTACCTCAACAGGAACTTTAAGCAGGTCATTTCTGTCATTGCCGCCTGTGTCTCTTTTAAGTGTATTTAAAAGCGGTGTAAGCCAGGTAAATAAACTTTATAACCCTAACGCTATAGACCCGCAACAAAGTCTTTCCCAGGCTTTTATAGAAGGATTTGAAACGCTGCCTTTGCTTTCACAGACAAGTTTTTTGCAGAATGTTGCTGATTATATACCAAGGCCTAATTGGACTATTACCTGGGACGGACTTGAAAAATATTGGCCATTTAAATCTATAGCCGAAAAAGTTTCATTAGATCATTCATATAATTCAAGCTATACTGAAGGTTGGTACATTGATCCCAATGGAAATAAGGTTACACAACAACAACAGATTAATTATGCTTTTGCGCCTCTTATCGGGCTAAATATGACATTTGGAAAGCTTTGGAACGGGAGCTTGAGCGGCAGTATAAAATATGCCACCAGTTCCACATTTATTTTAGGACTATCATCTTTAAATATGACGCAGACTGCTTCAAGAGATATTGGCGTATCGGCAACTTATTCAAAGTCCGGGTTTGAATTCCCGCTCTTTGGAATTTCTCTGAAGAACGATGTTGACTTTACATTTTCTTATACTTATAGTGAAAATTCGACTGTTCTTTTTGATATGACAAATTTCACAGACGGCGGAACGCTCCAGGATGGACAAACCAGAATTACCATTGAACCGAGAGTTAAATATACTATCAGTTCCAAGGTTTCTTTATCTATCTTTTATACAAGAACAACCGTACAGCCAGCAGCCTCATCAACTCTTTTACCCACTACTGACAACCAAGCCGGGTTAGATGTGCATATTGCAATAGGTGGTTAAAGAATTATATCCCTTTTGAATTGAGAGCTATGTATTTATTTAAATTGACTGATCAGGCACAAATATTATAAAAATCTGTGAGTATTTTCCTATTACTTTTATGAAGCTTTGGGCAAATGTCTAATAAATTTTAAATTATTATATAAAACAATTTTAAAATAAGTGAGGATTATGAAACGAAATAAAATTTTGTGGGTTGATGACGAAATAGAGCTTCTACGCTCACATATTATCTTTTTATCCGAGAAGGGCTACGAAGTTGATACGGAAACAAACGGGGAAGATGCAATTGTCTCTGTTAAAGAAAATGATTATGACCTGCTTTTTCTTGATGAAATGATGGCAGGTATGGGTGGACTTGAGACGCTTGCTCGAATTAAAGAAATAAATCCGAATCTGCCCGTAGTTATGGTAACCAAGAGTGAAGAAGAGAGCCTTATGAATGAAGCTATCGGCGGGAAAATTACCGATTATTTAACTAAGCCGGTTAATCCCAGCCAGATATTGTTAGTCTGTAAAAAGATTCTTGAAGGTAGAATTATTTCCGGGCAATACGCAGCAAAGGATTATCTTTTGGATTTCAATGAAATATCACGCGCTTTTCTAAATGAAATGGATTTTGCGGAATGGATTGAAATATATCTTAAACTTGTGAATTGGGATATTGAGCTGGATTCTCACCCGGAAATTGATTTACGTCAGACGTTAAACGATCAAAAAAAGGAAGGGAACAAGGAATTCTCAAAATTTGTAGAAAAGAATTATCGTAACTGGGTGACCTCAGCCGGTGCTTTTGATACTCCCGGTCTTACAACTGAAATTTTACCTAAATATGTTTTGCCGCATGTTAATGATTTAAAATCTTCCGTGTTCCTGTTTGTGATAGACTGCCTGCGTTTAGATCAATGGCTGGTAATGGAAAAGCACTTGCTTGACCTTTTTAAAATTGATAAAGAATATTATTACGCTATTCTACCTACTGCTACACCTTATGCGCGTAATGCTTTATTCGGCGCTTTGTTTCCATCAGAGATAGAAAAACATTATCCTCAACTTTGGAGTTCCGGTGATGATGATGAAAAGAGCATGAATAAATATGAAAAAGAACTGCTTCAATTCTTTCTTGACAGGAAAAAAGTTAAATTAAGAAATGAATTAAAGTACATAAAAATAATCGATCCCGAAGTTGGGCGTAATTTTGAGCAAAATATTTTATCATACCGGGACTCTCATTTAACCGCAGTTGTTGTAAACTTTTTAGATATGATTGCGCATGGCAGATCCGATTCTGCTCTTCTAAAAGAAATTGCGCCTGATGAACCCGCTTATAGGTCTTTAACCAATACCTGGTTTACACATTCATCTCTATTATCTACTTTCAAAGCAATTGCCGGAATCAAGAATGCAAAAATAATTATAACAACCGATCACGGAAGCATCAGGTGTTTAAGAGGCGCTAAAGTTCTTGGCGACCGTGAAGCTTCATCAAACTTAAGATTTAAGTTTGGCAGGAATCTGAAGATTGATGATAAGCATGCGATCTACATAAAGAATCCGGAAGAATATAAATTGCCAAAGCGCGGCGTTACTATAAATTATATTATTGCAAAAGAAGATTATTATTTCGTGTATCCGACCGATTATCA
This sequence comes from Ignavibacteriales bacterium, assembly GCA_003142915.1. Taxonomy (GTDB): domain Bacteria; phylum Bacteroidota; class Ignavibacteria; order Ignavibacteriales; family Ignavibacteriaceae; genus FEN-1297. Next base: position 9,894 of record PLNZ01000296.1, read on the forward strand.
TAAGTATTTAGCTTTTTACAAAGATACTTTTCAGCACGGCGGAATCTCTATGGAAGAAATGATTTTACCTGTAATAACTATGGAACCCAAATAGTTATGAGTTTTTTATTCAGCCAAAAAATTTATTCGGAAGATGAAACTATTGCATTAGCGTCAAAATTTTCAAATGAATTGAAACCCGGTGATGTTGTAATTCTTAACGGTAATCTTGGCACCGGGAAAACTTTTTTTATTAAACATGCGCTAAAAAACCTTGGCATAGATAACGTCAGCAGTCCTACATTTGCAATAGTAAACGAGTACAAGGGAAAATTTAGGATTTATCATTTCGATTTTTACAGGTTAAAAAATTCTGCCGAGCTTTTTGATATCGGTTTCAATGATTATCTGAATGACGATGATTCGATTACACTTATCGAATGGGGAAATTTAATTCCAAGTGTTTTACCGCGCAAGAGGCTGGAAATTAATATAAATATAGAGAGTGACTTCTCAAGGAAATTTATTTTTGAAAAATATGAATAGTAATAAACCAATACTATCTATAGAAACATCCGGAGTTTTATGCGGCGCATGCGTCTATTTTAGTTATGATAAGTTTTTTGAGGCAAATATTCATTTTAAGAATGTTCATGCAGAAAAGCTGTTTGAAACAATTGATTATGTAATTAAGGCTGCCGGTATCGAAACCAAGGATTTAGGTGCAATAGCAGTATCGGCGGGTCCCGGTTCCTTTACCGGTTTAAGGATCGGCATGTCTGCTGCCAAAGGAATTGCATTCGGTTTGTCTTTGCCGATTATTCCTGTTCCAACCTTTGAAGCGCTCGCTTTTCAAATAGCATCGCTGCTTCCTGAAGAAACAACGTTCATAATTGCTAATAAAGTTAACATGGAAGAGATATATTGTGCAAAATTTCAAATTAAATCCAATTTGTTAGACAGGTTTAATAATTATATATTTGTAGAGAAATTGAAGATAATAAACTTATCGGGATTTCAGGATTTTAGTAAAGATTGTATTTCCTTCGGTAATGTAAACTCAGGAACCTTAGGAAAAGAAGACGGACAAAAGATGGATTTACTTTCTAAGAAGGCAGGATTAGTCGCACCTTCACCCGTTTTTGTAGCTAAATGGGGAAGTTTATTCGGCGCTGATTTGTTAACGACTAATTATGACTATCTTGAACCTAATTATCTTAAAAATTTTATTATAAAGGAAAGAAAAAATGTTTAAAAAGGTACTATCTTTTTTGGTTTTTTTTTCTGCTTATGTATTCGCACAGTCGATTGGCCCTAAAGTGACTATACCTCAAATTAATTATGATTTTTCTCATTTCCCTGAGAACTCCACTTTGCAGCATACATATATGATATTTAACGGCGGCGGCGGGGTATTAAAGTTATTGGGAGTTAGTTCTTCTTGTAAGTGTATTACTGCCAGCCTGGACAGGACGACGCTTACACCAACTGATTCTGCAAGACTTGATGTAAGCTATTCAAATAACGGTACATCAAAAGGTATAGATAATTATGTATCGCTTACAACTAATGATCCTAATAATCCGGATGTAAGAATATTTATAACAAGGGCTGTTCCAACAGGCGCCCCTACTTTATCATATATGCCCATAGATACTATTGGAGGTTCGGTAGTTGGGCCTTTAATTTTTATGCCTGAAGCAGAACATGATTTTGGAAAAATGAAACAAGGCGACGTTGGTAAGTATACGTTTAAAATAATAAACAAGGGAACAGGTTTGCTTAGAATTAAAGATATTACTACTTCATGCGGCTGTACTGCTGCGGTTATTAAGGATAAAGACATTCCTGCCGGAAAAGAAGGAGAAATTTTAGTTCAGTTTGATTCATCCGGGAAGATGGGAAAGCTTTCACGCAGGATAACTGTTCTTTCTAACGATCCGAAAAATACTTATAAAAACATTATAATTTATGCCGATGTAGAAACTGTGAAAGAATAGGTATGGCTTGGTTTAAAAGATCTAAAGAAAATATTTCTCCCGATTCGCAAAAGAAAGATTTGCCTGACGGGCTATGGGAAAAATGCCCCAGCTGCGGTGAGATAGTACATAAGAAGCAACTTGAATCTAATTTGTGGACTTGCGTGAAGTGTAATTATCATTTTAGAATAGGCAGCGTGGAATATATCGATATTCTTCTTGATAAAGGAACGTTCAAAGAGATGGATAAAAAAATGCGTTCCTCCGATCCTCTTGGTTTTGAAGATACTAAAAAATACATCGATAGAATACAGCAAACAATTAAAAAGCTTGGTCTTTATGATGCTATAAAAACCGGGACAGGGAAAGTAAACGGGATGGATGTTGCACTCGGCTGTATGGATTTTAAATTTATCGGCGGAAGTATGGGCTCCGTGGTTGGAGAAAAAATTGCTCGTTTAGTTGACAGAGCATATAAAAATAAAATTCCATTAATTATTGTTTCTGCAAGCGGCGGCGCAAGAATGATGGAAGGCGCTTTTTCATTAATGCAGATGGCAAAAACAAGCTCACGTTTAGCGAGGCTTGCCGATGCAAAAATTCCTTATATTTCTGTTTTAACCGACCCGACTACCGGCGGCACTACTGCAAGCTATGCCATGCTTGGAGATATTCATATTGCAGAACCGCAGGCGCTTATCGGATTTGCCGGGCCGCGTGTTATAAAACAAACTATTGGTAAAGATTTGCCAGCAGGTTTTCAGCGCTCGGAGTTCCTTCTTGAACAGGGTTTTGTTGATATAATTTCCTCGCGAAAAGATTTAAAGAATAATATTTTTAATGTCTTAACTTTAATTAGTTGAGGGAATTATCAAATCTATATATAGCGCTAACGGTTTGCAGCGCCTTTCGGCTAAAAATAAAGCCGTGGGGAAAACTATTGGGCTCGTTCCGACTATGGGATACCTGCATGCAGGACATCTTTCATTAGTAAAAAAATCAAAAGAAAAAGCAGATATTACCGTTGTTTCTATTTTTGTTAATCCTACTCAATTTGCCCCCAACGAAGATTTATTAAAGTACCCAAGAGATATCGTGCATGATAAAAAACTCCTTAAAAAAGCCGGCGTTGATTATGTCTTTATCCCGTCTGTTGAGGAAATTTATCCCAAGGGATTTCAGACATTTGTTGAAGTAGATAAAATTACAAGGCATTTTGAGGGCGAGTTCAGACCGATTCATTTTAAAGGCGTAACCACCATTGTTTCCATTTTGTTTAATATTGTCAGACCGGATTATGCTTTCTTCGGTCAGAAAGATGCACAGCAGGCGGCAATAATAAAGCGGATGGTGAAAGATCTTAAAATGGACCTGGAAATTATTGTTTGCCCTATAATTCGCGAACAAGATGGTTTGGCAAAGAGTTCCAGAAATATTTATTTATCGGTGCAGGAAAGAAAAGATGCGCTTGTACTCAGCAGATCTCTTAAAACTGCTCAAAGGCTTATCAAAGAAGATACGAAAAGTGCAACCGCAATTATAAATAAAATGAAAGAGGAAATTTCTTCTGTTAGTACTTCCAAATTAGATTATATCAAGATAGTTGATAAAGAAAAGTTTGAAGAAGCAGGAAGCTTATCGGTAGGAAAGAAATATTATATTCTGATTGCCTGTAAATTCGGGAAGACACGCCTGATTGATAATATTCTTATCAAAACATAAGGCTTTTACCCACGCTAACTCTCTTGATGGTTTTTATCGTAAATAGTTTTTACGCCTAATAGTACAAGTTCGGGGACAAATTTATATTCAAAGTTAAAATAGGGCAGCAGTTTTTCGGCGTTGCCGCCCGTAATAAAAATTTTTAATTCTTTAGCTTTCATCTCAGATTTTAAATAACCAATTGTACTTTTAATTAGTCCAATGCCTGAATTTATTACACCGCTTGCAATTGATGATCGGGTATTTCTACCAATAAAATTATTATAATATTTTTCTGAAACATTAGGAAGCTGTGCAGTGCTGCGATTTAAAGATTCAAACATCATAGTAATACCTGGAGCGATTATTCCTCCGTTAAACTCGCCGGGGTAGCTTACAATGTTTATAGTAGTTGCTGTACCCAGATCAATTGCAAGGATATAAGTCTTATCGTCAAAATTTTTATAATCTTCGGTACTTTTGTAAAGAGAAAATGCTCCTTCGGCAGAACACAGCCTGTCGATACCGAGTGTTTCCGGTGAGTCATAAGAAATCTTTAGATTAAATTTTACTTCTTTAGTTATGATGAAAGGACAGAAATTTTTAAGAACTATTGACTCGTTAATTATTTTTTTAGTCAATTCAGGGACTACAGAAGAGACTGCAAAATTATGAACAGATTTTGTATGTAAATAAGCGTTGAAAGATTCTATATTATTGAATAACATCTTCTCAGTAAGCTTATCATCAGAAAACAAACCCGTCTTAATATTTGTATTCCCGATATCGCAGGCTAATAACATTTAAATGTTTACATCTCCCAAGTAAATTTTTTCAATTTTCCCATTATTCTTTAATAACAGGAAGCCTTCTTCATCTATATCATCAAAAATTCCGTATCTGATACTTTCGCCTTCTGAAATGGAAATTTTCTCGCCAATTAATTCGCACTTGGATTTCCAGTCTTTTAGAATATCATTTGGCGAAGCTTCAAACTTATTTAGCGTTTCTTCAAAGTTGTTAAGATACTCTGCTAATAATCTTTCCCTGTCAATTATATTGTTTAATTCCAATTTTAAAGAGGTAGGCGGAATGTTATAATTGCCTTGAAAAAGAATTTGGTTTACATTTATACCGATTCCAATTACCAGCCTTTCCACTTTGATTCCGTTAGAAATGGATTCCATCAGTATGCCCGCAATTTTTTTCCCGTTAACTAAAACATCATTGGGCCATTTAAGTTCGGTTCTTAACTGGTAAAGATTTTCAATTGCGTTAGCAACAGCGAGTGAGGCGGCAAAATTTAAAATATTAAATCTTTTACTAAGGTATTTCTTATTTGTCAGCAGTATGGAAAAGGTTAAATTATAACCCCGCGTACTATACCAAACTTTATTATTTCTTCCATGACCATTGTTTTGTTTCTCCGCTAGTAGTACCGTACCATCTGTGTTGAACTTATTGACCTTATTTAGCAAAAAAGAATTGGTTGATTCAATTTCTTCCGTATATACAAAATTTCTACCAATAACATCGGTGTTTAATTTTATGTCAAAATTTTCCAGATTGAACAAATTAACCTCAAAATTCAATGATTAAAAATAATTAAATTCTACAACAATTGTCAGATTAATCGTCAGTATAAATATCTAACACGCCAAAAAGGCAGAAGATGCGCCAAAATACAACAATTCAATAATATTACGTTATCTTTGATAACTCATTATATTATAATTATTTAAAAACAAATTTATTGTTTGGCATATTGATTGCTTTATTTATTCTAAGTTTTTATGTAAGGAGTTAGAAATGACATATATCAAGTTTGGCCCAGGGAATGATTTTAATGCGTTTAATAAAAAATTGCATAATTTTTTTGATGAATTCCCGAATATTGGTCTTAATGTCAACTATTCGGTAAAACCAAGAACGGATTTTTATTCTGATGAAGAAAATGTTTACCTCGAAATTGAAATTCCGGGCGTAAAAAAAGAAGATATTAAAATTTCATTAAATAATAATGTTTTAACACTTTCCGGTGAAAAGAAAGATTTATACAAGAACAATAAGAACAATCCAGTTATTAAATCCGAAAGAAATTTTGGGCCCTTTACAAGAAGTTTCCAGCTTCCGGAAGGTTTGAACACTGATAATATTGAAGCATCATATGAAGATGGAATTTTGAAAATAATAGTTGCAAGAAAAACAAAAAGCACAGCACAGGAAAAAGAAATTAAAATTAACTAATAAATGCGGCAGAAATATGTCTGCTGTTGGTACTATACATAGAAGGAGTGATTTAGAATGGGAAAAATAATAGGAATCGACTTAGGTACAACAAATTCATGCGTTGCAGTTATGGAAGGCAACGATCCGGTTGTAATACCTAATTCCGAAGGCGGCAGAACAACACCATCTGTAGTTGCTTTTACAAAAACGGGCGAAAGATTAGTTGGTCAACCTGCAAAAAGACAAGCAATTACTAATCCGAAGAATACGGTCTTTTCGATTAAAAGATTTATGGGAAGATTGATTAACGAAGTTCAGGATGAAAAAACTAAAGTTCCATATGAAGTAATCCCGGGTGATAATAATTCAGCGCGCGTTAAGATTGGCGACCGCGTTTATTCCCCGCCTGAAATTAGTGCAATGATTTTACAGAAGATGAAAAAAACTGCCGAAGAGTATCTTGGTCAGGAAGTAACCGAAGCTGTAATTACCGTACCGGCTTACTTTAATGATTCTCAAAGGCAGGCAACTAAGGATGCGGGAGAAATTGCAGGATTAAAGGTTAGAAGAATAATTAATGAGCCTACGGCCGCAGCTCTTGCTTATGGATTGGATAAAAAGACTAAAGATCATATTGTAGCCGTATATGATTTAGGCGGCGGTACATTTGATGTTTCTGTTATGCAGCTTGGCGACGGAGTATTTGAAGTTAAATCTACCAACGGCGATACACATCTTGGCGGCGATGATTTTGATCAAAGGATAATAGACTTTCTTGCTGATGAATTTAAGAGGCAGGAAGGTATTGATTTACGAAAAGATCCTATGGCGTTACAACGATTGAAGGAAGCCGCAGAAAAGGCGAAGATTGAGCTTTCAACTTCAGCTACAACCGATGTTAATCTTCCATTCATTACGGCAACGCAGGATGGTCCAAAACATCTTAACGTAAATTTAGCAAGAGCTAAACTTGAACAGCTTATTGATGATCTGGTTCAACGCACCAAAATTCCGTGCGAACAGGCTATTAAAGATTCCGGCGTATCGGCTTCTGAAATCAGCGAAGTTATTCTTGTGGGCGGTTCAACAAGAATACCGATGGTTCAGGAACTTGTTAAAAAGATTTTTGGAAGAGAGCCGCATAAAGGCGTTAACCCTGACGAAGTTGTTGCAATCGGCGCAGCTATACAGGGCGGTGTTTTAACAGGTGATGTGAAGGATGTTCTTCTGCTTGATGTCACTCCGTTATCGCTTGGGATTGAAACGCTTGGCGGCGTAATGACTAAATTGATCGAAGCAAACACAACTATTCCCACCAGGAAAAGTGAAGTGTTCTCAACTGCTTCCGACAGCCAGCCTTCCGTTGAAATTAATGTTCTACAGGGTGAACGTCCTATGGCTGCCGATAACAGAACTCTTGGCAGGTTTCATCTTGACGGCATTCCACCTGCACCGCGCGGAATTCCCCAGGTGGAGGTAACATTTGATATTGATGTAAATGGAATCCTTCATGTAGCAGCAAAGGATAAGGCTACCGGTAAGGAACAAAAAATTAGCATTACTTCTTCCAGCGGTTTATCTAATGACGAAGTCGAAAAAATGAAGCAGAGTGCAAAAGAACATGCAGCCGATGATAAAAGAAAGAAAGAAGCTGTTGAAGTTAAAAACCAGGCAGATTCTCTTGTGTTTCAGACAAAGAAGCAGATTGAAGAGTTGAAGGATAAAATTCCCGCAGATGCAAAGTCTAAGCTTGAAGCTGAGATTAAGAAATCGGAAGATGCTATTTCATCAAATAATACGGAACAAATGAAATCTGCAACCGAATCTTTGAACAAAGTTTGGAATGAAATTGCTTCACAGCTTTATTCGCAGGCAGGCGCCGATCAGAAGCAGCAAGAACAACCACATAGTGCGCCGGATGATAGTGCAACCGGCAGCAGTGATAAAGGAAAAGGCGGCGATAAAAATGTGCAGGATGCTTCTTATGAAGTAGTTGATGATGACAAGAAATAATTAGCAGATAAATATGCAGACCGGGCAGTTTGCCCGGTCTGCACTTTCTTTACAAAACAAAGTTTAATACTAAAAACAAAAAATAAAAATAAATGAAAGGGATAACTATGTCCGAGTATAAAGGAACTTCAACAACAGAAGTTCTTGAAGAACAAAAATCGTGGGAAGATTCTGTAAAATGTGAACCCAGCATTGCTCCAGCAGTAGATATATATGAAACAGGGGAAGAATTCGTCCTAATTGCCGGACTTCCCGGAGTATTTAAGGAGAACGTTCATCTTAAATTGGAAGAAAATTTCTTATCTATTTTTGGTAAGGTCAATTATAATGAATCGTTAGAAAAAAAATATACCTTAAATGAAAGCGTATTTGCAAACTATTATAGGAATTTTAAACTTTCGGATGGTATAGATGTTGCCAAGATTTCAGCTAAATATGAAAACGGCCGGTTAACAGTCAACCTTCCAAAACATGATAAGGTAAAGCCAAAAACAATTAGCGTAAGCTAATAAATCAACTCATCTATGTATAAAGCCCCGATAAAATCGGGGCTTTTTTTGTATGAACCGGTAAGATATGTGATATTAAACCATTTCTATTATGAAGTTGTCTATACGCAATGGATAATTTTAGTAAAAAGAATATTATTACACTTTAATTCTTAAAAAGATTTATTTAATTTTAAAATTTAAATAAAATTTGTTTTGGAAATGATCAGGTAATGACTCAGAGTTCGAAGAAGAATAGGATTATATTTATTGATTTGATGAGAGCGTTTGCAGTGATTCAGATGGTTCAAGGGCATACTGTTGATGTACTTCTATCCAATGATTACAGGAATATGAATTCACCCTTATTTTCTTTCTGGTTTTTTATGAGGGGAATGACGGCGCCGATTTTTTTATTTACTGCCGGTACTGTTTTCACATATTTATTTAGATTAGTAAACGAACCTTTCGCTGCCAATCCCAGAGTAAAAAAAGGGATTAAAAGATTTTTCTTATTGATATTTCTTGGATATTTACTTCGCTATCCGGCACCGTCAATTATTAATTTTTCCGGCGTTACTGCTTATGCCTGGAAAAATTTTTTCGCAATAGACGTACTGCATTTAATTGGCTTTGGCATTTTTTTCCTGATGATACTTTTATTGGCCGCTGAAAAATTTAAGATAAACGATTATGTAATTTTTTCTGCCGGAGCGCTTTTTTTCTTTGGTTTATATCAACCGTTTAGTTCTATAAACTGGCTTAATTACTTTCCAGTTTGGATTGCAGATTATTTCTATAACGGCAGCGGTTCTAATTTTCCGTTGTTCCCGTGGACCGGCTACGTAATTGCCGGAGGAGCTCTTGGCAGTTATCTTGCAAAACATCCGGCAAGCTTCAAATCAATAAAATTTAGCTTTTGGCTTGCAGGTTTTGGGGCTGCATTAGTCATTTTTGCTTTATTAGGCAACGAGCTTGAAATTTTATTATACGGTCATTCAAATTTCTGGACTACAAGCCCCAACCTTATCTTTTACAGGCTTGGAATTGTTCTTATTCTTAATTCCTTAGTTTCTATAATTGCACTAAAGGTAAAATCCATACCAAGGATATTTATACTTGTCGGCAGAAATACTTTATTAATTTATATTGTTCATCTTACTATTTTGTACGGCAGCGCCTGGAACCCCGGTTTAATAAGTATCTTGGATAAAAGCCTTGGTATTTGGAACACAATCGGTATGACTCTTCTCATGTTAACCGCAATGGCGTTTATGGTATTAATAATCCATTGGTTTAAACTTCAGAACAAACAGATAGAGACATAATTAACCTACGATGAAAGAATAAATATATTTATAGTCACGAAATACTTTTTGTTATTTATGTTTGTTCCAATTATTCTATTTAATTTAGTCCATCAGTTTTTTTTATTATTTATAACAATATAAGCATGTGAGAAAATCTGCATCAACAAACCCGGAAACGAACGAGGAAGATAAACAATACGAACAATCTCTGCGTCCTTCAAGATTATCAGATTTTTCCGGTCAGCCTAAAATTACAGATAATTTAAATGTTTTTGTTTCCGCCGCATTAAAACGCGGAGAGGCGCTAGATCATGTATTGCTGACAGGTCCTCCTGGGTTAGGAAAAACTACTCTTGCCCATATCATTGCCCATGAAATTGGCGTAAAGCTGAAAATTACCTCCGGGCCAGTTCTTGAAAAACCCGGTGACCTTGCCGGTTTATTAACTACATTGGAAGAGAAATCGGTCCTGTTTATAGATGAAATACATAGGTTAAGCCCTGTTGTTGAGGAATATCTTTATTCGGCGATGGAAGATTATAAACTGGATATTATGATTGACAGCGGCCCGAATGCCAGGTCAATACAAATAAGTCTTCCTAAATACACTTTAATTGGTGCAACTACAAGAGCAGGCATGTTAACTTCTCCTTTAAGAGATAGATTCGGAATAAAATTTAGACTGGATTATTATGATTCTGAAATTCTAAAAAAAATAGTCAAGCGTTCCTGCCAAATCCTTGACATTAACATTGATGAAGATGCCGCTTATGAAATTGCAAAGCGATCCAGAGGCACGCCAAGAATCGCCAACCGCCTGCTACGAAGAACTCGCGATTTTGCCGACTTTGAAAATAAAAAAGTAATTGATGTTGAAATTTCTAAAAAAGCATTGGCTGCATTGGAAGTTGACGAGTATGGGCTTGATGAAATGGATAAAGAAATTATTCTTGCAATAATTGAAAAATATAAGGGTGGACCGGTTGGATTAAATACTCTTGCTGTTGCAGTAAATGAAGACCCCGGTACTATTGAAGAAGTATATGAGCCGTTTTTAATTCAGCAGGGTTTTATAAACCGTACACCTCGCGGCAGGGAAGCTACGGATCTTGCCTATAAAAGATTTGGTAAAACTAAATTCGATGATAAAGATTTAACTTCATTGTTCGGTTGATACTTGCCCATATATTCCGGGTATCTTTAAGAATACACTGCACTTGGAAGATCACTCTTAAATAAATATATAATTTTCTCATGAAGATTAACCGAAGCAAAATACTGTTTTGCAACAAAAGGTACTACTTCCCAAAGTATATCTCCGTTCATTGCTTTAGAATATTTGCTCAACACAATATCGTCTATTTTTTCACACTGTGCCAAAATTTCTATATCATCATCAAATGAGCCAAATTTCTCAAGAATTTTCTGGGAAATCTGAATATCTTTTCCATCAAACTTCCCGCCGGGTCACTTTATTTCGGTTTCAAGGCTATGTATGTTTCTATCCTTTTCATCAGCACAATTATTAAGTGTATTCTTTAGATATGGGTTTGTTATTTTATCGGACGTAGTTTTGAACAGGATGTTTTCCTCTTTGCAGATATTTATTAAATCCTCTAAAATAGAGAGTGTGACTTCTCTTACATTTTCCATCACCTTTCGTAATAATATCGTTAGTTATAACTCATGTTTACAGATAATTAAAAAAATTGAGTCTAAGAGCTTTCCTTTACAATCAAATTGGTGGCAACGATTTTGACTAAGTTTTTAAATTTACCTCCTTTGTTTCAATTTTGTTAGTTAAAAATTTTAAAAGAAGATATAATTTTAAAATTAATTTGCAAATAATATTTCTCACAATTTTAAGAATTTATAACTATAGGGGTAAATTTTTGTACTATTGCTATTTAGCAAATAATGTGGGAACATATAATATCGGCAATCATTAATTTCAAAAATCGTTCGAAGATTTGACACAGAAGGGTAATTTGAAGTTCAATAAGCGATTGATTTTGGCATTAAAATAACAAGCAGTTAAAATATAACCGATGAATTAATTTAAATTTATTGCAGAAATTGCTTGACATTATTTACGGAGCGCAATATATTTTAGCCATGAAAAAAGGTCATATTGTAATTTTCCTAATTCTTTTAGTTTATATTGCTACTGTCTTTGCAATTAGCCCTATAACTTTAGTTATGGGAAATAATGGCGCTCTTACTTGGACTGTTTCAGGTATATCTCTATCTGCACAAGAAAGTTTCATTATACAAAGAAAAACTCCCCAAACAACTTTTGTGAATATTCAATCAATTCCCGCTTCAAGTAATAATTATTCTTATCAATGGACGGATCCTATATATAAAACCGCTGATGTATTTTATATATATCAAATACAATTAATTGATGCTAATGGTAATGTTATCGCTACATCGAATACAGGCAACTTAAACACTATTTCGGGCGTTAAACAAACATGGGGAAGTATAAAAGCTATGTTTAGGTAATATTCTTTCATATAGTGTCCAATCTATTAAGCAAATCTTTAATTTTTTATCTAAAGAAAATATTATATTAATAACTCAGTTCTAATAAAGTAATATTAGCTTCGATTGATTGAAATGTATAAGAAACTTTGCTATGTCTTTTTATTATATTTTATTATTTTAATTCTTCCTTCATGTTCAACAACCACCAGGCTTGCGAAAACGAAAAAAGAGTATATTCCGTCCAACAGTGCGCCAATAAAAGTATTGCTGAATGAACAGGAATTTAATTTATCGTATACGGTTGAAAGCCCCTTAATTTTGTATAAGAATGAGAAAATAATAGCAATAGTAAAAAGCAGGAATGTATTAAGTTTTTTCATTACCGGTAATAGTTTAAAATTAAAAATAGCCGATTCTATTTTTGATGCAGCGTATTTTCAATTGAAACCGGCAGAAGAAGAGAATCCGATTTCTTATAAAGGAAGAAGCTATAGGGGAATTCTAAAAGTTGTGAAAGACGGGAACACAATAAGAGTTGTGAATCAATTGCCGCTTGAAGATTATTTAAAAGGTGTTGTTCCTGCAGAAATGCCCACTGGAAGAGACGACAGTTATTTTGAAGCCTTAAAAGCATTTGCAATTTGTGCAAGAACGTATGCAATTAATCGTTTGAAAAGCAATAATGAAGTTTTTGATATCTATCTTGATATGAGAGATCAGGCTTACGGCGGTGCCAGTGCAGAAAAGGAATTAGCAAGCCGCGCAGTAAATGAAACATTCGGGAGGATATTAAAGTATAATGATAAACCCGCTAAGGTATATTATCATTCCTCCTGCGGCGGGCATACTGAAAATGTAAAGTATGTTTTCGGCTTGAAAAGTATTCCTTATCTCCAAGGTGTTGAAGACGGTGATCCTCCTAATTGTTCTATCGCTTCTAATTTTTCATGGGAAGAAAAATATCCTGAAAATGTTTTTATCGAAAGACTCAGAACCTCAACTTTCATCGGCGATAAAAATTTTTCCTTAAAAGATGTAAAAATTAAAGACACAGATGAATCCGGAAGAGTAACCCTACTTGAGATTACTTTGCTTTCAAATGATGGCGAAGAAAAGATTATTAAGCTTGAAGGGAATAAAATTCGTTCAATAATCAGAACCGCCGATAATAATAATATTTTAAGAAGTACAATGTTTAACATTTCAATTGATGACGATAAAACGGTTATTATTACAGGAAAAGGTTACGGGCATGGCGTGGGACTTTGTCAGTGGGGAGCAATACATCAATCTGTTGAAGGCAAAAGTTATAAAGATATTCTTTCATTTTATTTTCCCGGTACAGAAGTAGGCAGACTTAAATGATTAAAACAAATTTACCCGTTGTTTTAGCTTCCGGTTCGCCAAGAAGAAAAAAACTTTTAAAACAAATGAATTTAAATTTTAAAGTTTTAAGAGTAGATGTTGAAGAAAGTTTTAAAATAGGAGAAAGACCGGTACATATAGTCAAGAGGCTTTCGAAATACAAATTGGAGAAAGCCATAGAAACTACGGCGAAAGGAATTTTTATAACAGCCGACACAATTGTAGTTTTAAAAGGGAAAGTAATAGGCAAGCCGCGCGATAAAAAAGATGCTGAGAAAATATTGAAAACATTAAGTGGCAATACTCATTCAGTTTATACAGGCTTTTCCGTTTATAATTCTTTTAATGGCAAAATGATAACGGATTATGAAAAGACATTGGTTACTTTTAGAAAATTAGGACTTAGTGAAATCAGAGAATATATAGCAGGCGGCAGCCCTATGGATAAAGCCGGTGCCTATGGTATTCAGGATGATTATGGCGCCGTGTTCATAAAAAAAATAACCGGCTGCTATTATAATGTTGTCGGGCTGCCGTTAACAAAGCTTTATCAATCATTATTAAGGATAATTTGACTTGCTGAAAAAAGTTAAGAAAAATATTTTTATTTCTCTGGGTATTGCAGGAATTCTTTACCTTGGATTTACCATTTATGCCAATTTCAATAATGTTATTTTTGCATTTGCTTCATTTAACTGGTTTCTTATTCCGCTGCTTTTGTTACTTTCATTGACGAATTATTGCATCCGGTTTTTGAAATGGGATTATTATCTAAAAGTTGTTGATGTAAAAATAAAGACGATAGATTCATTTTCAATTTTTATGTCAGGATTAATTATGAGCGTTACTCCAGGGAAAATGGGAGAATTACTGAAATCCTACTTAGTAAAAGAAGTGACAAAAACTCCAATCAGTAAAACTTTCCCGATAGTTTTCGCGGAAAGAATAACAGATTTTGTTTCTTTAATTTTTATTGCGCTGTTGGGAGCGTATGTTTTTAATTTCGGAAGAGGAATTGTAATTGGAGTAGGAATATTTTTTCTTGTAGTTCTTATTTTAATAAGCAACCGGAGTATTGCAGAACCGCTTGTCGGGCTGTTTGAAAAAAGTAAATTTTTCAGGAAGCATCTTGAAAGCATTCATAATGCTTATGAAAGCTCATACCAACTGCTGCGCCCTCTACCCATGATATATATGACGCTTTTGAGCCTCGTCTCGTGGTCGTTTGAATGTTTGGGTTATCATTTAATTCTTATTAATTTTAATATAGGAGTTAGTTTTTTGTGGTCGTCATTTAGTTACGGTTTTGCAATCATAGTTGGGGCAATTTCCATGCTGCCGGGCGGTTTGGGCGTAACTGAAGGATCGCTTACTTTTATGCTTGTCCGGAATAACTTTCCCAAAAACATTGCTGTTGCTTCCACCTTCATAATCAGGGTAGCGACGCTTTGGTTTGCGGTATTGATCGGAATTATTAGCGTAACAATTTATCAAAATAGATTTGGTAAGATTAGCATGGAAACTGTGTCAAATTAGATAAGGAGCTGGAAAATGGCATATTCAAAAATTATAGTTCCACACGATGGTCAGAAGATAAAAGTTAAAAACGGCAGGTTGAAGGTTCCTAAAAACCCTATCATTGCTTTTATTGAAGGAGATGGAACCGGACCCGATATTTGGTATGCTTCCAAAATGGTTTTTGATGCGGCAGTAGAAAAAGCATTTAAAGGGAACAAGAAAGTTGCCTGGATGGAAATCTTTGCAGGTGAAAAAGCATTATCTGTTTATGGACAGGATCAATGGCTGCCGGATGAAACAGTAGAGGCAATAAAAGAATTTACAGTGGCAATTAAAGGCCCGCTTACTACTCCAATAGGTGGTGGAATTAGAAGCTTGAATGTTGCATTAAGACAGCTTCTGGATTTATTTGCCTGTGTAAGACCTGTTAAATATTACAACGGCGTACCGAGTCCTATGAAAGAACCTAAGAAATTGGATATTGTCATTTACAGGGAGAACACGGAAGACGTTTATTCCGGGATTGAATTTAAATCAGGCACGGATGATGCCGAAGAAATAATAGATTTTATTAATACCAGGTTCAATAAAAATATTCGTAAACCTTCCGGTATCGGGATAAAGCCTATGAGTGAATTCGGAAGCGCCCGTCTGGTTAAAAAAGCTATTGAATATGCGAGGGATCATAAAAGGGAAAGCGTTACATTAGTTCATAAAGGTAATATAATGAAATTTACCGAAGGCGCTTTTAAAGACTGGGGATATAAAGTAGCCAAAGAAGAATTTAGGGATATAATTGTTACTGAAGAAGAACTATTTTCCATGCATAACGGTAAAATGCCTGAAGGAAAAATTCTAATAAAAGACAGAATTGCCGACAGTATGTTTCAGCAATTACTTCTTAGACCGGATGAATACGATGTAGTTGCAACTCCTAATCTGAATGGGGATTATATCTCTGATGCAGCGGCAGCACAAGTTGGCGGGCTTGGTATGGCTCCGGGGGCAAACTTGAGTTACAGCACTGCAATTTTTGAAGCCACACACGGCACTGCTCCAAAATATGCGGGGCAAGATAAGGTTAATCCGGGTTCTGTTATATTATCTGGTGTTATGATGTTTGAATATATTGGCTGGGGTAAAGTAGGAAAGATAATCGAGAAAGCTTTAAAAAAGACGATTAAGTCAAAAGTGGTTACTTATGACTTTGCACGCCAAATGAAAGGCGCTAAGGAAGTAAAATCATCCGAATTTGCGGCAGAAATAATTAAAAACATGAAGTAAAACTTCTGCAAATTCATAAAAAATATTCTCTAAGATAAATGTTACTTTCTTGATTTTCAGGAAGGTGCTTGTTATTTTAACTATTATGATTAATTGATAAAAAAAAGGAGTTAGCCATGTCTGAAAATAATGTTGGTAAAGGTATTTTGATTGGTTTTCTTGCCGGTGGAGCTATTGGCGCAATTTTAGCGTTGCTTTATGCTCCTAAAAGCGGTAAAGAATTAAGGAGTGATATAAAAGAAAAAGCTGATGAATATTTGGGCGAAGCTGAGAAATATATTGCAGAGGCGAAAGACAAAGCAAAAGATATGATTAACGAAGGCAAGAAGAAATCCGAGAAATTAATTAGCGATGCAAAAAATAAATCGGAAGAACTTCTTAGGGACGCCGAAAAAATATTTGGCGATGCTAAATCAAAAGTCGCTACTACAATTAACACAAGTAAAGAAAATACAGAAAATGAAAGCGGCAGGCTTAAAGATGCCGTTAAAGCCGGAGTTGATGCTTATAAAAGTTCCAAGAATGCTTAATAAATTTAGAAATTAATTATGAATTCATTCATCACTGTCTTGTATGTTATTCTGCTTGCATCTGCATCGGTGTTATGTATTGCATTAGTCGTTTTCCTAAGCAGGATTTCCAGAACGGTTAAAGAAATTGAAATTGAAATTAAAGATTTAACCCTGGAGATGAAGCCGCTTATTGCTTCTGCGACAAATTTAAGCGAAAAGTTAAATCAACTTTCAGATTCCGCCGATGATCAACTTTTGGTAACACGGAATATAGTTTCCAAAGTTAACAACAGGGTGGATACTATTTTGGATTTAGAAGAAAACATAAGGAGAGGGTTTGAAGGCCCTATAATGGATTTTATCAAAGGCTTCTCAGCTATAGCTAACGGGATAAGTGTCTTTTGGAAAGCCTACAAAAGAAAATAACCAAAGACTTATTCGATAATCTCACCTTGTATTAAAGGAGGAACTCTCTTGAAAGAATATGGTGCTGAATCAGTACGAAATATCGCTTTAATCGGTCATGGAGGAAGTGGAAAAACCTCGCTCTCTGAAATATTATTATATACTTCCGGTGAAATAAACAGGATTGGAAATATTGCCGAAGGAACCACAGCTTCCGATTACTCTCCTAATGAAATAGAAAAGAAAATCTCAATATCCTCATCTCTTCTTCACCTCGAGTGGAACAATGTTAAGGTCAATATACTTGATACGCCGGGTTACTCCGATTTCTTAGGCGATGTGAAAGCCGGGCTTAGAGTCTCGGATACTGCGATTATGGTTTTAAAATCTGCTGAAGGTGTAGAAGTCGGTACTGAAAATGCAGTCCGCTTTGCAGGAGAATTAAATTTACCTGTAGCGTTATTGATTAATAAAGTTGATAATGAGCATTCTAATTTTAATAAGACTTTTCAACAAGCAAAAGAGAGAATTTCTCCTAATGCAATTGTTGTAACATTCCCTTCAAATGAAGGTTTAAATTTTAATACTGTTATTGATATCCTTTCTATGAAGGCTTACCAATATGGTGAGGCAGGCAGTAAGAAAGTTAATGTTACCGATATTCCCGGCAATCTGCGGGGAACTGCTGAAACTTATAGAACAGAACTTATAGAAAAAGTTGCAGAAACAACCGAAGAACTTATGAATAAATATTTTGAGGAAGGTTCTCTTTCTAATGAAAATATTGAAACCGGACTTAAAATTGCTGTTTCAAAAGGAAGTCTTTCCCCTGTATTTGCATTTTCTTCGACTAAAGCTGTTGGGATGAACAACTTTTTGGATTTCGTTTCTAAATATTTTCCGTCGCCCGCAGATAAAGGCGGTGAGGAAGCTGTATTAAAGGATAGTAAAAATAAAATCCTTTTAAAACCGGACGCATCAGGTGAAGTAGTCTTATTTATATTTAAAACTATTTCCGAACAGCACGTTGGTGAACTTTCACTATTTAAAGTCTTTTCAGGTACTGTTTTTGCCGGGCTTGATCTTATCAATCAGAGCAATGGTAAAACTGAGCGCTTAAGTCAACTTTCTGTTTTGAACGGACATAATAGAACGGATGTAACAAAAATTCTTGCTGGCGATCTGGGAGCTGTTGTTAAATTAAAAGATACCCATACTAACAACACGCTTACTTCAAAAAATCTATCCGTTTTAGTAAATAAAATTGTTTTTCCCGAGCAGGTTATCAATAGTGCAATTATTCCAAAAGCAAAAGGAGATGAAGATAAAATTGCTACCGGTCTTCATACTCTTCATGAAGAAGATCCCTCTTTTTCAGTTAAGTTTGATCCCGAAATTTCCCAGACAATTATCTCCGGTCAGGGAGAACTTCAGTTGGCTTTAGCAGTAAAAAGATTAAAAGAAAGATACAGTGTTGAAGTAGACATTGTTGAGCCAAAAGTTCCTTACCGTGAAACTATTAAGGGTAAAGCGGATGATGTTGAATATAAACATAAGAAGCAATCCGGCGGCCGCGGGCAATACGGGCATGTCCACTGTAAATTTGAACCATTACCCCGTGGAAAGGGATTTGAGTTTGTTGATGCAATAGTGGGCGGAGTTGTACCCGGCAGGTTCATCCCTGCAATTGAAAAAGGTATTGTTGATACTATGCAAAAGGGAGTAATATCCGGAAACCAGGTAGTTGACGTTAGAGTAACTTTGTTTGATGGAACATTTCATCCTGTTGATTCGGATGAAATGTCCTTTAAATTAGCGGCAGCACAATGCTTTAGGAAAGGTTTTCAGGAATCAAAACCGATTTTGCTTGAGCCAATTTACACAGTTGAAGTTACTGTGCCTGAAGAGTTTATGGGAGATGTAATGGGAGATATTTCAAGCAGGCGCGGTAAAATACTTGGTATGGATTCGGATGGACATTTCCAGGTTATTAAAGCACAGGTTCCTTTAGCTGAATTGTACAAGTATTCATCTACATTGCGTAGTTTAACCTCAGGCAGGGGAATGTATAAGAGAGATTTTTCACATTATGAAGAAGTACCGAAAGAAGTTGAACAGAAAATAATTGAAGAATACAATAAATCAAGAGAAGAAGGGCATTAGAATTACCTGCACTGATGAGAGATTATGAATAAACTATGGTCGCCCTGGCGGTCTAAATATATCGATTCTATTAAGGATAAAAGCAATTCAAATGAATGTGTCCTTTGCAGAACTGCTAAATTGGAAGTAAGTGATTCTGAAAATCTTCTTATTGAAAAAGGGAAACATACTTATACAGTTCTTAACCTGTATCCGTATAACAGCGGTCATTTAATGATAGTTCCCATCAGGCATACAAACAAATTTTCTTCTTTTTCAGCGGAAGAAAATGCCGAGATTATGCAGAAACTTCAATTAGCTGAAAAGATATTAAAAATTATTTTAAGCCCCGAAGGCTTTAACATCGGGGCTAATCTTGGTAAAGTAAGCGGCGCCGGTTTGGATGAGCACATCCACTTTCATATTGTCCCCCGATGGAACGGTGATACTAATTTTATGCCTGTGCTTGGAGAAGTTAAGGTTATTTCTCAGGACCTTCTTGAAACAAAAAAGAAATTACTTGAAGCTTATTCCAAAATAAAATAGAACAGTTATTCTTTCAAGATATAGAAATAATATCCTAACTTTGATCTTCTTTTCTTACATTTCAAATGTAAATATATTTATTTGTCGTTTTTATTCGGGACGTGCGATTGAATAAATAAATTTTTCCATTTTATTCAGACTTTACATGAAAAAAAACTTAATCAAAACAATCCTAATAGGAATTTCGGCTTTAACCTTTTTATGTATTTCCGCAGCATTGTCTTCTTGTGTAAAAAAACAAATTAATAAAGTAGAATTAGTAAAAATAAAAGGACTTTTATGTAAATACGGAAGTACTACGCCATTCACCGGCAGAGAGAAAGCCAGGTTGTCGAATAGGATTATTGAATATGATGTAGTTAACGGGGTTAGGAACGGTGATTTTAAAATTTTATATTCGGAAGGGAAACCCCAGATAGTCGGACAAATGGTGAATGATAAGAATGAAGGCCTTTGGAAATACTATTATGAAAACTCCCGGATTGAGAGCGAAGGCAATTTTAAAAATGATATCCCGGAAGACATGTGGATATGGTATTATTTGGATGGTAAAGTCAGAGAGAAAGGTAGTTATATTTCAGGTAAAAGAGATGGCAAATGGATAACTTATGACAAAAGCGGGAAAATATCTGATGAAAAAAAATTCAAAGATGGCGAACTTATGACTAAATAAGGCTCATTACATTTATAAAGTTTTTATTAAATAGATTATAATTTATTGATCCAAAAAAAGTTCAATAATTTAATGTGAAAAATCTTCGGAGTTTCAGAATGAAAAAAAGAATTGTTTTTATCCCGACAATTCTGCTGATAATACTATTTCTCAATGGCTGTTCATCGACATCAAAATTAGTTAAAGAAGAAAAGCCCAAAGTTGTTGTTGAAGAAAAGCCGCCCGTAATTAAAAATCTGGATTTGGAAGATAGAATTTCTATTAAATCTCAGAAAATACTTTCAGTTGATAAAATTCAGTTTATATATAACTCAAAAGGGAAATTAACCAACGGTCAGAAAATTTCTCAGCTAAAGTATAACCCTGATGGATTCATGACGTCTGCAGTGTTCTATATACAAGACATTAAGGTCGATCAGAAATATGAATATAAATATGATAAAAATGGTTTCAGAACTGAAACTATAAGATACGATTCAAAGGGAAAGGCAGATAAGAAATATGTTTATGAATACAACAAATATGGTAATAAGGAAAAGGCTTCCCGGTACAGTAATATTGGTAAATTAGAAAAATATTATCTCTATAAGTATGATGATAAAGGAAACCTGACCGATGATTTATGGTACGATGAAAGCGGTAAACCGGAATTCAAAATTATTAATCGTTATGATCCCGGCGGGAACAAAATTGAATCTTTAAATTATAACTCGAATGATGACTTTGTGTCAAAGTCAGTTTATAAATATGATAAAAATGGGAATATAATAGAAGAAAATAGATTTGATGATGACGGCAACCCTACCGGCGTTATTCAGTATGTATATAAATATTACCAATGATTAAAATATTTTTCCCAATTCTAAATTTATCTAACCGATGAACGGATTATTTATGCTTGATAAAGTATTGGAAGCTAAGGAACGGTTAAGAGGTTATTCTAATTTAACTCCTGTAATGACTTCCGGGACACTGAATAAAATTGCCAAAGCGAATGTTTTTCTTAAGTGTGAAAACTTTCAAAGAACAGGCGCTTTTAAATTCCGCGGCGCATTTAATGCTATTTCAAAATTACCGGGTAAAGCAAAATCGAGAGGGGTGATTACTTATTCATCGGGCAACCATGCCCAGGCGGTTTCATTAGTAGGGAAACTTTTGGGAATCAAGACGACGGTTGTAATGCCTGATAATGCTCCTGTTATAAAATTCGAAGCAACAGCCGGTTATGGCGCCGATATTATTGAATATAATCCTTCCGAACAACAGCGCGAAGAAGTGGCAAGGGAAATACAGGAAAAATCCGGTTACAGCTTAATTCCTCCTTTTGATGATCCGGATGTAATAGCAGGACAGGGCACAGCTGCTTTAGAGCTATTTGAAGAAATAAAAGATCTGAATTATTTACTTGTCCCTTGCGGAGGAGGCGGTCTATTAAGTGGTTCAGCTATAGCGGCAAAAGGTANNTCTTTTAGAACTAAGATATTGCATAGCGTAAAGAATCCCCCGACAATTGCTGATGGAACCCGCACCGCATCGCTGGGAAAAATCACTTTCCCGATTGTTCTTGAATACGTTGATGATATGCAGACGGTATCGGAAAAAGCAATAATGGATGCTGTTAAATTTTTGTTCTTCAGGATGAAACTTGTTGTAGAACCTTCCGGCGCTCTTGGAATTGCAGCGTTGTTAAGCGGCGCCATGATACCGGAAGGGAATGTGGGGATAATAATAAGCGGCGGCAATATAGATGCTGCAACGATGAATATGATCTTAAATTCATAAGTTTCTTTTTTAGTGATTATATGATAGTTTATTTCAACGGAAAGTTTTTAGAGCTTGATGACGTTAAAATTTCCCCATTCGACCGTGGTTTCCTTTATGCCGATGGTATATATGAAGTAATCAGGACATACTATGGAAAATTATTCAGATATGCGGACCATTTGGAAAGATTTAGGAATAGTCTTAAAGCTATAAAAATAAATTTTGTCGAAACAGATATTCTTGAGAATAATATTTATAAATTATTTGAAGTAAATAAATATTCTAATCCAAACCTATCGATATATATCCAGGTAACCCGTGGAGTCTCATTTCCAAGGAAGCATTCTTTCCCGCCTGATGAAGTAAGGGCAACTATTTTTATATGCGTTTCCCCGATAGAGAATGATGCCCTTATGATTGACAAGGGAATTAAAGTAATTCTTGAAGAAGATATCAGGTGGTCAAGGTGTAATATTAAATCGATTTCACTTTTACCGGCTGTTCTTGCAAACCAGCATGCAGTTGAAGAAGGGGCTGAAGAAGCAATTTTAATAAGGGATGAATATCTTATGGAGGGTTCACACACAAATTTTTGGGGAATAAAAAACGGAGAGGCATGGACCGCTCCCTTATCAAATTTTATCTTACCCGGTGTAACACGTACAGTTATTCTGGAAATATGTAATAGTATTGGTATCAAAGTAAGCGAACAGGCAATTCACAAAAGTGATATTAAAAATTTCGATGAATTTTTCATCTCGGGTACGACAACTGAAATAAAATCTGTTACTCAAATTAATGGAAGGATTATTGGTAACGGGAAAACAGGAGAAATTACCGGTAAAATTTATAATGCCTATCTAAAATATGTTGAAGGCAAATCATGGTTTTAACATGCAGCTTATTCTTATTCAGGAAGTGAGTATTGATATCAACTCACGATCATATTTTTTTGTTCCGCACGGGAAAAGGATTACTTATTGAATTTAATTCATAAATAATTAAATTTGCCGATATTAAAGGTTAATTTATGAAAATATGTTGTAAATAAAGTTACTGTATAAAAATTAAAGGAAATTTCAGTCTTAAACAGGCGCTTAAATGGATGATAAAGTAAAAATATTAATAGCCGAAGATGAAAACATTATAGCTAAGGATATTGAAAATACTTTAGAGAGATTAGGCTATAGAGTTTTAGGTTCCGTAAGATCCGGTAATGAGGTTATTGAAAAAAGTAAGCAGTTAAATCCTGATTTGGTTTTGATGGATATTATATTGGAAGGAGAAATGTCAGGAATAGAAGCTGCAGAGATAATTATGGCCTCATTTACAATACCGGTTATTTACCTGACTGCTTTAGCTGATAACGAAACGCTTCAGCGTGCAAAGATTACTGAGCCATTCGGTTATGTTCTAAAACCGTTTGATGAACGGGCGCTTCATTCTTCGATTGAGATGGCTATATACAAGCATAAAATCAATCAGCAGCTTAAAGAGAGAACAAGAGAACTGGAAGAGGAGAGAATTAAGTCCGACAGGCTTCTTCATAATATATTCCCGTCGGAAATAGTAAAAGAATTGAAAGAAACCGGCTCTATTAAACCAAAGGAATTTCCTATGGTTACTCTTCTTTTTACCGACTTCCAAGGCTTTACAGAAATTGCATCCGGAATGCACCCGCACGAGCTTGTAAGCGAGCTTAATGATATCTTCAATAACTTTGATTTAATAGTTAACAAATATGCCCTTGAAAAATTAAAAACTATGGGGGACTCTTATATGGTAGCCGGCGGACTGCCGAGAGAAACAGATAATCATGCTTCATCGGTTATATTTGCTGCCTTGGACATCCTGGATTATCTATCGGAAAGAAATAAGATTTCTAAATATAAATGGGAAATTAGAGCAGGAGTTCATTCCGGAAATGTTATTGCCGGCGTTGTTGGTAAAAATAAATATACTTATGATGTATGGGGCAATACTGTGAATATAGCCAGTATAATGGAGAAAAGCAGTTTACCGGGGAAGATCTGTGTCACTTCAGCTACGTATTTGTTAATTAATGGCTGTTTCGAATGTCATTACGGCGGCAGTATTGATATTACCGGGGATGATAAAGTCGACAAGTACTTTGTTTCCAGAAAAAAATTAGATCCATTAAAAGCTTTTGATATTGGCAAATAATAATAATGTAAATTGGAATAAAGAGATTCGGACATATTCAGTTAATTTCGCCGTTTTAAGATCCCGATGGTTTATAAAAAATATAAGTAGTAGTTGATGTGATGATTCAAAAAAAAACGAAAATACTTATTGCTGAAGATGAATACATTATTGCATTGGATATAAAAAAAATCCTGGAAAAACTTGGTTACGAAGTAACTTCTTTCGTAGGGAAAGGGATTGACGCAGTACGAAGAACTGAAATTGAAAAACCGGATATTGTTTTGATGGATATTATGCTCCATGATAAACTTTCCGGTATCGAGGCTGCGCAAATTATAAAAAATAAATATGATGTTCCTATCATTTATTTGACGGCATTGACGGATGAAGAAACGCTTCAAAGGGCTATGCTAACGGAACCCGGAGGATATTTGCTAAAGCCGTTTGATGAAAGAGTACTTCACAGTACAATAGAAATAGCTCTTTATAAATTCAGAATGGAATCCCAGCTTAAATTAAAAACAAAAGAATTAGAAGAAGAAAAACATAATACCGATAAATTACTTCACAATATCTTACCGGATGAGATAATACAAGAACTTAAGTTAAACGGAGTGGTTGTCCCGCGTCATTTTGAATCAATAACTATTTTGTTTACCGACTTCTACGGCTTTAGGCAGATTATAAATGCCATGAGACCGGCTGAACTAGTTAATGAATTAAATGAAATTTTTAGCAGTTTCGATTTAATAGTCGAGAAGTATGAATTGGAAAAACTTAAATCAATTAGTGATACATATATGGTTTGCGGCGGACTTTCGGAAAAATCATATAATCATGCCGCAAGAGTAATTTATGCCACTAAAGAGATGCTCAATTATTTGTACGAAAAGAATAAAAATTCAAAGGTTCAGTGGCTTTTGCGTGCAGGTATTAACACCGGACCAATTGTTGCCGGAATTGTCGGCATTAATAAGTTCACTTATGATGTATGGGGAGATACGGTTAATATTGCAAGCCGGATGGAAAATAGTTCAGGAATTGGCAGGATTAATATTTCCGGCAGCACTTATGAGCTTGTAAAAGAATATTTTGATTGTGAATACCGGGGAAAACTTGCGGTAAAGGGAAAGGGTGAAGTCGATATGTACTTTGTCGGTGATAACAAAAACGGGAATATAGATTTTATGTGAAATTGATAATTTGCCGGATATTTATAATATATGTCCTTTTAAGAATGTTTTTTTTGTTTATTGTTAGATAATATTGAAATTTATATATTAAAATAATCTTTATTTGAAATTAAGGAAATTTATGAAGTATTTTATTGCTGCGCTGTTGGTTTTAACTTCCGTTGCATTTGCACAAGAATTAAATTGCAACGTGACGGTAAATTTAGCAAACCTTACAACTTCGAACAGACCTTTGGTTACTGGGTTTGATGTTGCAGTAACAAATTATATGAATAGGACTATATTTTCCAACGGTAACTGGCAAAATGATAAAATAGATTGTTCAATGACTATTCTCTTCCTAACAGCTACCAATGACGGAAATTTTTCAGCACAAGTTATTTTAACAAGTGTCAGAGCGGTTTATCAATCAAGCAAGACATTACAGATGCTGAGAATTAATGACGGCAACTGGCAATTTATATATCAAAAAGGACAGGGACTGATTTCTAATCAGGGTTCATTTGACCCATTGACAAGCTTCTTGGATTATTATGCAAATATAATTATAGGATTCAATGAAGACTCATGGAATAACCTTGGCGGAACACCTTATTTCAATAAAGCATATAAAATTTGTAATTTGGCAACCACTTCAAGTTTTTCTCCAGGATGGCCAAGAAGCGGGTTATACAGCAGGCAGGCTTTAGCGGAAGATATTCTCGACGATAAATTTCTTCCTTTTCGTCAAGCTTATTATCAGTTTTACTATAGTATAGATTATTTTGAAAATAAACAGGACCCTGCCGATGCCTATAAAGCCCAGAATTTAATTGTAGGAGCAATAAATACTATTTCCGGTTTAGGGGGCCAAATTGATTTTAGCAGCCCGGTATTGAGAACATTTTTTGATGCCAACAGCGGTACAATAGTTAATTATCTGGGTAGTTACCCGGATAAAAGTATATTCAAAACCTTAAGACAAATTGATCCATCTCATACGGCTCAATATGATGCGGTGCTCAATTCAAATTAGTTTTATACGGATTATTTTTGCTCCTTATACCTCTGGTTAAATAACCGCACATCGCAATGGCTATACCTAATGAATTAGATATTTATTTCATACAGGCGGTACTTCTTATACAAGGTTCCATTCATTGCAGCGGCTCCGCGGTTCATCATATCATTATTTTCAAGTATCCAGCTTGCTTCACCCAGATCAATACCAACATTATGCGCCCTGTTAACTATTTCCCAATAAAATACCGAATCCAAACCGCGCTTCTGATATTCCGGTATGATGCCTAATGTAATGATTCTGCACCACTTAATGTTCTTCTTTTGGGTAAACATTTTTAAAAATCCGAATGGGAACAGCTTTCCGTTTAACTGTTTGAAGATGTAATTATAATCAGGCAGAACAAGTGCAAAGCCGACAAGTTTGTTGTCTATTTTACCAAAGATTAAAAGTGACGGATCCACAAGGGATTTTAAATCTTTAGCCATTGCATCCAGCTCTTCTTCCGTCATTGGAACGAACCCCCAGTTTGGCGCCCATGCTTTATTATAAATATATTTTACTTTTTCAACTTCAGCTTTAAAATTCTTCATGTTAAGCTGCTCAATTTTTATTCCGGATCTTTTTTGTGCAATTTCGGCAACACGTTTAACTTTTTCGGAAGCAATTACTTTTTGATTTTCCAATTTATACGCATATAGATCTTTTACTTTAACAAAGCCATAACCCTCGCATAATTTAAGGTAATATTGGGGATTATAGGTCATCAAAATTCTTGGTTCATCATCAAACCCTTCAAGCAGCATACCCCATTCATCATTACTGGAAGGATTAGCCGGGCCTTGCATTGCTTCCAGTCCTTTGCCTTTCAACCATTGCTTTGCTGCATCAAATAACGCATTAGCTACTTCCTGATCATCTATACATTCAAAAAATCCCCAAAAGCCGATTTTATCATTATGAGTTGTATTATGTAAATCATTCTTTATAGCGGCAATTCTACCTGCAAGCTTGCCGTCTTTCTCAGCAAGAAAGTATTCGGCTTCAGCATGTTTAAAGAAAGGATTTTTTTCTTTGCTAAGTATTTTTTTCCTGTCCATTAATAGCGGTGGAACCCAGTATTTATCGCCTTCATAAATTTTCCACTGAAATTTTATAAATTTCATTAAGTCCCCTGCAGATTGAACGGTTGATATTTTTATAGAGTTCATATTACCTCACATTGAAAAATAAAAGCATATTAATTAGATGAAATGATATGCCTTTTTGGTTTTAAAATATTTGTAAGCCCTGCCTGCCGGCAGGCAAGCTCCGGCTTAACTGTCAATTAAATTAATCCTAATTTTTTTCCTGTGTCTTTAAATATTTCTAAAATGGCATCAAGGTGCTTATCTTCATGAGAAGCCATATAGCTTGTGCGCATCATTTGTTTTCCGGGAGGTACGCCGGGAGATATAAAAACATTGACAAAAACACCTGCGTCATAAAGCATGCGCCACATTTTGAAAGCTAATTCATCATCTCCTACTATAACAGGAACAATAGCAGTTCTGCCGTCAATTATAGTAAAGCCGGCTTCCTTAAAGCCTTTGCGTATTTTATTTGCATTGTTAATCAGCTTTGTAACAAGTTCCGGATGCGCTTCAAGAATGTCAAGCGCAGCAAGCGCAGCCGCTACTGAAGCGGGTGTAGGAGAAGCGCTGAACATTAAAGCGGCTGAATGATGTTTTATGTAGTTGATTGCTTTTGCTTCGCCTGCAACAAAACCGCCCAATGAAGCAAATGTTTTGCTGAAGGTTCCCATAGTTAAATCAATTTCATTCTCAAGATTGAATTCACTTGCAGTGCCTCTTCCGCCTTTGCCTATAACTCCCACTGCATGTGCATCATCTATAAGAATGCGTGCGCCATACTGCTTTGCAATCTTGTTAAGTTTTTCAAGTTCAACAATTTCTCCGCCGGTACTGAAAACGCCGTCGCTAACGACAAGCTTTCCTGCGTCTGGAGGAAGCTTTTTGATAACCCTCTCAAGATCATTCATATCATTATGTTTGTATCTTACAAATTCTGCTGTTGCTCCCTTAGCCATTAAATTACCGGCTACTATACAAGCGTGGTTATCTTTATCGGAAACTACAAACTCACCCCTCTGAACCAAAGTCGGTATGATCCCTTGAGCAGTCTGATACCCCGTACTAAATAAAAGCACTGTTTCTTTTTTAAGAAATTTAGCCAATCTTTCTTCAAGTTCGATATGAAGGTCTAAGGTACCGGTTAAATAACGGGAGCCTGAACAGCCGGTTCCGTATTTTTCTATTGCTTTAATTGCGGCTTCTTTTACTTTTGGATGAGCTGTTAGTCCTAAGTAGTTGTTTGATCCCGCCATTATTACTTTTCTGCCTTCTATCTGAACAACGGGTCCCTCATTTTCTTCGATTGGTCTAAAATAGGGGTAATATCCCAAAGCTTTTATTTCATCTGCTCTTGTGAATTCATAACATTTTGTGAATAAATCCAATACGCCTCCTTGATTAATAGATGGAATACTGATAAAACTTTAATAATAACAAATTATTTTGTTAAATTTCGCTGTAAAATGTATTACTAAATAGATAGAAAATCAATTATGGAAAGTAAAAACATTGTAATAGTTACAGGGGCAAATGG